>CAMMCS010000001.1 GCA_946494635.1 uncultured Oscillibacter sp.
CTTGCGCCCGCGCGCGGCTCGCCGGCACGCCCCCCCCCGCCCGAACCCCGGCCCCCCGCCATAAAAAAGGGCGCCCGGCCTGTCCACTGGACAGCCGGGGCTCCTTTGATTGTGACCGGCGGAGAGAGTGCGCAGAGACGGCTGCCGCGCTTTTGGGACAGCGCAGGGAAGGGGCATCGCCCGCAAGCGCCCATCATTTTACAAAGAATTTACGGAGTGCAGCTTTTACATTCAATATACAGGCTTTATAGTAACGGAAGTGCCGGCAGCGAAGCTGACCGGACGAAGCGGAGCAGACGGGCGGAAAGCGCCTGGCGTACAGCTGATGCAAGGGGCAGGGAAAAGGCCCTTCCGCAGCGCGGCGGCCCCGCGGCCGAGGTGTCTGCGCAGACCGTATAATCGTTTGCGGTGAAAAGACACAAATTGTTCCAGCCAACTTTGTAGAATTATGTGATATTTACTTTTGGAGGAATATAATGTAATATATGAACGTGAACATTTTTTATTTTTAAATATGTTCACGTTCATATAGAACTTTTTTGATAGATACATAAAAAGCGGAGAGGAGGGGGCCAGACGGAAAGACTTTCAGGCCTGTGAGAAAACACAGGCTGCGGATCGCACAGACTCTTGATTTTGGGACACACACAGAACAGACGACAGACAGACGTAAAGGAGCAGTGTTTTATGAAAGTCCCTTTTCAAGATAAGTGTTGCTGGGGTAATCGTCGAATAAATATTCCCAAGAAAGTTTGAGTAACCCAGAAAACAGCTGGTCTAAGAAAATATCGCTCTGTTGAATTGTAAACGCTCTTTTCTGGGGTGAGACAAGCAGACCAAAGTATGCTATGATATAGTTATAGCTTGGAACATTTTTCTAATTTTTTCGTCTATATAGACAAGGAACAGTTAGACAAACTTGTATTTGACAAAGGAGTGTGTTTGTATGAAAAAGAAAACTGTATCCATAGTGTTGTTTTTGATTGCCTTTATTGCAACTTATTTGATTATTTGCTTTGCAATCCCTGGCATGAGAATTAAGTTAGAAGCAGAACCGATAGAAATATTCTTTAAGAGTATCACCCATATGGTGTTTTTCAAAACGATGATATCTCTTGTCGTTGCAATTATATTTGGTGCAATTCCCTTGTTCTTTGGAAAGAAGAAGTAAGCCAATTCCAATTAGTTGAACTGAATAGTATATCCCATAGGAGGAGCAAGGTCGATACACCTTGCTCCTTTTCATTGGGCATTCATAAAAAATGAATAAAAAGGTCAGTTATGCATACCAATACTTATCTCGGACAGAGAGTTTTCCATTCCTACAAGCAGAAAGGAGCGACCAGCCATGACGAAACTGAGGGAGAAAGAAACTGGCCTTCAAGGTTTAAGGTGGAGCCTCGTTATGTCCCCTAATGAATATTTCTACATCAGAATCAATGGGGCGAGCATTAGCAACACTTAACCTAAAAGGGAGTTATGAAAAAGAAATTCTCAATGTTTCTGGCCATGATCCTCATTGCCAGCGCCCTGACCGGATGCGGCGGCAGCGGCTCCACAGCTGAAACGACGCCTCCTGCAGACAGCGGAGAAGGGACGGGAGATTCGGCCGCCGCGGCAGTTTCCGGAGATATCATGATCTATACCTCGGCGGAGGACGCCTTCATCTCCGAAGTGTGCGCCATGTTCAATGAGAAGTACCCCGATGCCAATGCGGAGTATTACCGCTCCGGCACTGAGGAAGTCATCAGCAAAATCATGGCGGAGCAGATGACCAACAGCATGCAGGCGGACCTGATCATGGTTTCTGACGCGCCGACCTTTGAGAGCCTGAAGGCCAACGATCTTCTCCAGCCCTATGACTCCCCGGAGCTGGAGAATATCTACACAGAGTTCGTAGACCCCGAGCACTACTATTACGGCACCTTCCCTGCGGCTATGGGAATTGTGTACAACACCAACTTGGTGTCTGAGGCGCCTACCAGCTGGAAGGATCTGCTGAGCGAGGACGCCAGGGCCAACACCGTGATGCCGAACCCCCTGTACTCCGGAACGGCCGCCAATGCCCTGATGGAGCTGACCCGGGCGGACGGCCTGGGCTGGGACTATTACCAGGGCCTTTGCGACAATGAGGTCATGGTGGTCAACGGCAACGGCGGCGTTATCAATTCCGTGGCCGCCGGCGAGAACGCCTATGGCATCGTCTGCGACTCCAATGCCCTGGCGGCGGCAGCCAGCGGCTCCCCCCTGGCCTTTGCTTACCCGGAGGAGGGCGTCCCCGCCACGGCGGACCCCATCGGCATCACCAGCACCACGGACAACCTCACCACGGCGCAGGCCTTCCTGGACTTCATGCTGTCTGAAGAGGTGCAGACCCTGGGCCGCGACCTGATCGGAAAGGCCCCTGTCCGCAAGGGGATGGAAAACCCGGAGGGCAGCCTGGCTGTGGAGGACCGCGTCAACCTGATCACGGATGCCAAGGTCCTCTATGAGACCCGGGAACAGGATAAGGAGCAGTTTGCCGAGATGTTCGGCTTCTGAGAGCCTCGGGAGAGGACGGCCCGTCTGCACACCCGTCAGACATGCGGCGGGCCGCCCTCTTCTTGCAGCAGACTCGGAAGAACATAGGAAAGTGGGGGAATTATGGAAAAACGTGCGCTGCGCCCTGCCGGACGGAGGCTCTCGGCCAAAACACTGGCGTTGTATATTCTGGTGGTCTTCGGCCTGCTGGCGGTATTCGGCCTGTTCTTCCTGCCGCTGTGGAAGCTGGTTGAGGTGGCCTTTCAGGAAGAGGGCAGACTGAGCTTTGGCATTTTACAGGAACAGCTGACAGACCCAAAGACCCTGAAGGTCATTTGGGATACGCTTTACATCAACATCCTCTCATCGTTTTTCGCCACAGTGATCGGCGTTGTGATGGCGTATTTCGTCGCATACGCTGACATCCGCGGGAAAAAGCTGATTCATTACGCGCTGCTGCTGCCGCTGATTATCCCGGGGTACATCATCACCCTGGCCTGGATGCAGTTTTTTGCGAAAAGCGGCTTTGTGGCCTCTCTGGTGCAGAGCCTTGTGCCGAATGCGGTGATGCCGGACATCTATTCCTACTGGGGCATCATTTTCGTCTTTTCTGTGACGAAATATCCGCTGATCTACACACTGACCCTCAGCACCTTCCGGAAGATCTCCACCGACATGGAGCTGGCGGCGGCGATTTCCGGCTGCAACAAGATCAAGACATTTTTCAAGGTTACGCTGCCCATGTCCCTCTCCGGCGTTGCCAATGGGCTGCTCCTTGTGTTCATCTCCTGCCTGGACAACTTCGGCACAGTGGCCTTTTTGGGCATCCCCGCCCGGATCACCGTGCTCTCCACGGACATCTATCAGTCCATCATCTCCTTCACAGGCAACGGCTTCGGCGAGGCGGCGGCAAAGTCTGTGATCCTTGGCGTGATCGGCGTGGTGTCCTCCCTGGTCCTGTGGCGGGTGGCGAAGATGTTCCAGACCATGCAGACAGACCTGGAGGACCTGTCTCCCAGGTTCTTTCTCGGCCGCAGGAAGATCCTGGTGGAGGGCCTGATGTGGCTGGCAATTTTCATAATCAACTTTGTGCCGCTGCTGACCCTGATCGTCACCGGATTCATGAAGGGAATCGGCGGCGGATACGGTCTGGACAACATGACACTTGACAATTTTATCTTCGTGTTCAGCAACGATAAAAGCTTCAACGCCATCAAGAACAGCATCTTCCTGGGAATTTCCACCGCTGTGATCTGCGTGATTCTGGGAACCATCGTGGCGTATCTGATGGTCCGGCGTCCGTCCATCCTGATCCGGGTGGTGGAGAGCGTCATCTCCGTGCCCTACTCGATCCCGGGGATTATCCTGGGCCTGGCCCTGATTCTGACCTGGGCCAGCCCGCTGCCCATCATCAACCGGACCATCTACGCCACAGTGTTTATGCTGCTGGTCTCGTATGTGGTGCGCTTTACATCCCTGCAGATCCGAAACAGCACCACCGGCGTGCTGCAGACAGACATCTCCATGGAGGAGGCCGCTGAGATCTGCGGCGCCACCACCTTCAGAAAGTGGACATCGGTGATCATTCCGCTGATCTTCCCGGCAACGGCCTCCGGCATGGGGCTGGTTTTCCTGAACGCCCTGACAGAGCTGACCACGTCCTCACTGCTGTGGTCCGCCGGATCAGAGACGCTGGGCGTTGTGATTTACAATTATACGTCCGCCGGATATACCACGTCCGCCTGCGCATTGTCCACCGTTGTCTGCGTTATCATCCTGGTTCTGGTGCTGCTGTACCAGGGCGTTTCCGCGGTGCTGCGCCGCAAATTGGGGAGGAATGAATCATGAGTACGGAAATTCAAAATATCGTGATGGATTTCAACGGCTTCAAGGCCTTGAACAACATCAGTCTGAAAATCCAGGACGGGGAGTTCATCGCCATCCTGGGACCCTCCGGCTGCGGAAAGACAACGCTGCTCCGCCTGCTGGCGGGATTTAACCACCCCACCTCCGGCGAAATCAAAATCGGGGATCAGGTGGTGGCAAACCGGGACTATGTGCTGCCGCCCAACGAGCGGTTCATCAGTATGGTGTTTCAGTCCTATGCCCTCTGGCCCCACATGAGCGTGCGGAAGAATGTGGCATTCCCCATCAAAAACAGCAGGTTTGTCTCTCCGGAGATCCGGTCCAACTGCGACCGGCGCGTCCAGGAGCTGATAGACATGGTGGGTCTGACCGGCATGGAAAAGCGTCTGCCGGCACAGCTGTCCGGCGGGCAGCGGCAGCGGGTCGCCCTGGCCCGGGCGCTGGCTGTGAACCCGGACCTGCTGCTGATGGATGAGCCGCTTTCCAACCTGGACACGGAGCTGCGGGTGGAGATGCGCCAGGAGATCAAGGCACTGCATCAGAAGACCAGGGTGACTGTGGTTTATGTAACGCACGACCAGTCGGAGGCCCTGGCCCTGGCGGACCGGATCGTGGTGATGAACCACGGACAGATCGAGCAGGTGGGGACGCCCCAGGAGATTTATGGGCATCCGGAGACTGCCTTTGTAGCCAAATTTGTGGGCCGGTCCAACCTGATTTCCGGTACCTGGGAGGGGGACGCGTTTCTTCCCGCAGGATCGTCCGCCCGCTGGGACGGCAGCCAGATCGCCCCGGTGTTCCGGGAGAACGGGCAATATCCCGTCAAGCCGGAGCATCTGAAGGTCACCCACGGCGGCACGGACGGTGTGCGGGCCGAGATCTACGAGATCGAGTACCAGGGCGTGGAAGTCCGCATGATGCTGCGCAGCTGCGCCGGCCAGGAGACCCTGGAGGTCCGCTATCGCGGCACAGAGAGCTATCAGGTAGGAGACGAGGTGGTCCTGACCTTATGAGTGAGCTGCACATCCTGGATGTGGGCCGTGCAGACTGCTGCGTACTGCTGCTGGATACCCCTGAGGGCGTGCGGACGGTGGTGGTGGATGGCGGCAGCAAATATCACGGGGGCCGCCGTCCGCTGCTGGAGTTCCTGTCTCAGCGAGGGATTACGGTCATTGATCTGCTCATTCTGACCCATCTGCATCAGGACCACTTCGGCGGGTTTGTCCACCTGGTGGATCAGGTAAAAATCCGCCGGGCCATTGCCCCCTGCGGGGACCTGCGGTTTGCGGACTGCGTCTATCCCGTGTTCGGCAACTCGGAATACTATCGGGAGTACCATGCCTTTTTCCAGTATCTGGGCCGTAGCGGGACGGAGCTGCTCACATCCGCCGGCTGCGCCGGCAAAGCGTTTTCCTTTGGGGCATACACGCTGGAATGTCTCTACCCGCTCGCCGGCAGCGACCTGCGTTCCGTGACCTATGCGCAGGCCCTGTGCAGCCCGGCTCTCACGCAGGAAAGCATGGCATGGCTGCTGGAGGCCCACAAGCAGACCTGCAATGAGGACAGCAGCATCTGGCTGCTGCGGGAGGGGGAGCGGGACCTGGCGCTGCTCTCCGGAGACAGTACGGATGAGACGATGCGGGCGGCGCTGTGCGGGCGGCAGGTCCATCCCCGGCTGCAAAAATTGTCACATCATGGAATTTGCCGGCGCTATTTTTCCGAATATGTAGAAAATTTGACTCAGCCAGAAATTTTGGTGGTCAGCGTCGATCGAATGCATTATACTGAAGAAATGGAACGGCAGATTGACGCGCTGTGTGCCGCGGGAGGCTCCCGGGCGTATTACACCTTTCAGGGAGATCTGGACATTTCACTCTGAGCGGCACGGAAGGGAAGGGCTATGGAGCGGCTGACCATCAAGGACATTGCGAGAATGGCGGGAGTGTCACATACCACCGTATCCCGGGCCCTGAACGGGGCGCGGAATATCCGGCCGGAGACCTACGAGCGAATCATGGAGATCTGCCGCAGCACCGGCTATACGCTGAACGCGGCGGCCAGGCAGCTCAAGCGCAGCGATTCCGGCGCTATCGGGATCATTGTGCCGGATATCTCAAATGCGTTTTTCTGCGAGCTGACCCGGCACCTGGAGTGGCTGACCCGCCAGGAAGGGCGCAATGTCTTCATTTCCAGCTCCTTTTATGACTATGACATCGAGGACCAGAACATCCGGGCGCTGATGGAGAACCGGGTTTCGGGAATCATTCTCTCCGGTGTGGGGGATCAGACCTATCTGCGCCTCCGGGATTATTTTGGGAAGGTTCCCATCGTCTTTCTGGGGGACAATCTTCCGGAGGGAATGGTCTCTCAGATTACCGTCAACAATTATGAGGGAACCTATATGGCTGCCCGGTATCTGATTTCCCTGGGGCATCGGGATCTGATGTTCCTGGGGGGCAGGAAGTCCTCCGTGACGCACTGCCGCCGCCAGCAGGGATTTCTGGACGCAGTATCCGGGGCGGAGGGCGTGCATGGCGAGATATTCACCATGCTTTCCGGCAGCCGGATCGAGGATGGGTACCACACGGGACTCGCCTATTTTACCCGCTGCCTGGAGGAGAAGCGCCCCTTTGCAACGGGGATTCTGTGCATCAGCGACCACTTTGCCCTCGGCGTCATGCAGGCGGCGGTGGAAGCCGGCGTGGAGATTCCCGAGCAGGTCTCCCTGATCGGCTTTGACGATGTCTCGTTTGCCTCCCTGCCGCGGATCCAACTCACCACGGTCTCCCAGCCGAAAGAGGAGATCTGCACCGCCGCCGTGCAGACGCTTGAGGAGCTGATCCGGGCGGACAGGCCGGCTGCAGTCAGCTACAAGGCGATACAGCCTGTTTTGATCTGCCGGGAAACCTGCGGCCCGCCGAGTCGCTGAAGGGGGCCGTGAGCGCCGTCCGCTCCTGCGCGGCGGCTCGGGCGGGATGCCCTGCTGCCAGACAATATCACGCGAAAAAGGCACTGCCGGTTTTCCGGCAGTGCCTTTCTTCGTGGGCTGAGCAAGGGCCTTCCGCCGGAGCGGAGTTTTCAGAATATTCATACATTTTTCAAAAAATACTTACAGACGAAGCCGTCTATATATACTATACTTCTGTTATAGACGAAATCGTCTATATTTGAGAGCGAACCGCGCGGGATGGCGGGAGACCGCAAGCAGCACTCCCGTGTGCGGCGGCCGCCGCGGGAGCTGCGGAAGAGAGCACCGGCAGATCCGCTTCGCTCTTGCGGGGGAGGAGAAGGAACATGCGGCAAAAGGAGCGGCAGGAGCGCAGCAGGGAGGAAATCTACCAGGCGGCGCTGGAGGAGTTTGGAACCTATGGGTACGACAGGGTGAACATGGAGCGGATCTGTGGGAAGCATGGGATTTCCAAGGGGATGATGTATCACTACTACGCCAACAAGGATGCGCTGTTTCTGCTCTGCGTGGAGCGGACCTTTTCGGCGCTGGAATCTTATGTGGCAGCCCATGCGGCAGACCTGGCGGGGAAGGATGTGCTGGAGGACATCAAAAATTATTTTTTGATCAGGGAGCACTTTTTTGAGGAGAACCTCCTGCAGAAACTGATTTTTGAAAATGCCATGCTCCGCCCGCCGAAGCATCTGGCGGAGCAGATCCAGGTCCTGCGGGCGCCGATCCGGAACATGAACCGGATGTTTCTCCGGCAGCTGGTGCGTAAGATGCCGCTGCGCCCCGGCCTGGATCCGGAAAAAGTGACTCGGTATCTGGAGAGCGTGGGGTACTTTTTCGAGAGCACAATGGCCTGCTATTACCAGAGCGGAACAGCCGGGGAGGATTTCCATGCCCTGCTGGAACGCGCGGGAGAGATGCTGGACCTGGTTCTCTTCGGTGTGATCCGCCAGACGCAGGAACCTGCGGATACCCGGACGCCGCCGGAAGGCGGCGGGGAGACCAGATGATCCGGGAAAGAGCCGGGAGGCCCGCGCTGCGGCCCCCGGCAGATTCATTTTGGAAAAAGAGAGAAAAACTGGCCGGCCTTTGCTGCCGGGGGCGTCAGGCCTGGTCCGACTGCCGGAAAGGGGCGTTTGTGCATCCGGGCCTGCGGCTGCGCCGCCCCTTGGAGCCGGATCCGGCCCTTGCTGCTTACGGAAGCTGCCTGGTTGCCGCTGACAGGGGTTCCCCTTGCCTGCGGTGAAAGGCGAACATTTTGAATGAAGGGATCAGGAGGAACCATATGCTGAAACTGCTTCACAATCTGCGGCGGCGGGAGTGGACCATGGCCGCTGTCTGCGCCGTGCTCATCCTGGGGCAGATCTACTTCGATCTGTCTCTGCCTGACTACATGAGCGACCTGACTGTTCTGATCAAGACGCCGGACAGCACCATGGCGGACATTTTCCACACCGGGCTGGAGATGCTGGGCTGCACCCTGGCCAGTGCGCTGCTGTGCGTCATCTGCGGGTATCTCACCGCCAAGGTGGCCGCCGGATTCAGCTATTCCATCCGGGAGGCGGTGTTCCGCAAGATCGCCGGCTTCGGCCAGCAGGAGATGATGGCTTTCTCCATACCCAGCCTCATCAACCGCACCACCAACGACATCACCCAGGTGCAGATGCTGACAGCCATGGGCCTGCAAATCCTGTTCAAATCTCCCGTTATGGCGGTGTGGGCCATTGTCAAGATCGTGGGCAAGAGCTGGACCCTCTCCGCCATCACGGCGGGCTTTGTTGCGGCCCTGCTGGTGATGATGGTGGTCATCATCGGCGTGGTGGTGCCCCGGTTCCGCCGGGTGCAGAAGCTCACCGACCGCATCAACCTGGTGGCCCGGGAGAACCTGAACGGAATCAACGTGGTTCACGCCTACAACGCCGAGGGATATCAGAACGCCAAGTTCCGCAAGGGCAATGAGGAGCTGATGCATACCCAGCTGTTCAACCAGCGGGCCTTCGCCTTCCTGATGCCCGGCGTCACCCTGGCCATGAATGCCCTGTCCCTGGTGATCTACTGGGTGGGCGCCTCCATTGTGAACGGCGTTCCCGCAGCGGACGCCGCCGCAAGGCTCGCCACCTTCAGCGACATCGTGGTGTTCGGAACCTACGCCACCTATGTGATCATGTCCATCATGATGATGGTCATGATCATCATGCTGATCCCGGCGGCCCAGGTGTCCGCTCAGCGGATCAACGAGGTGCTGGAGACCCGGAACAGCCTGACCCAGGGCACCCGCTCTGACGCTCCGGAGACCGGCACCGTGGAGTTCCGGGACGTCTCCTTCCACTATCCTTCCTCCGATAAGAACGTGCTGGAGCACATCAGCTTCACCGCCAGGCGGGGAGAGACGGTGGCCTTCATCGGCGCCACCGGCAGCGGCAAGACCACCCTGGTCAGTCTGGCGGCCCGGTTCTATGACGCCACGGAGGGCCAGGTGCTGGTGGACGGAGTGGATGTGCGGGACTACACCTTTGACGCCCTGTATGACCGTGTCGGCTATATGACCCAGAAGGCCGTCCTGTTCTCCGGAGACGTCCGAAGCAACGTGCTGTTCGGCGCCAGCCGGGGCGGGGACTCTGATGAGGACGTCCAAAGGGCCCTGGATCTGGCCCAGGCCAGCGAGTTTGTGGAGAAGCTGCCCGGCGGCATCCGCGCTCCTATCGCCGAGGGAGGCACCAATGTCTCCGGCGGGCAGAAGCAGCGGCTCTCCATCGCCAGAGCACTGGCGCGGAGGCCGGAGATCCTGGTGTTCGACGACTCCTTCTCCGCCCTGGACTACCGGACAGACGCCAGACTCCGCGCCGGCCTTGACCGGGAGCTGAAGGACACCACCCGGCTGATCGTGGCACAGCGGATCGGCACCATCCGGGATGCGGACAAGATCATCGTCCTGGATGAGGGGAAGATGGTGGGGATGGGCACCCACGAGGAACTGATGAAGACCTGCCCCGTCTATCAGGAGATCGCCCGGTCTCAGCTCTCCCGGGAAGAGCTGGGGGCATAAGGAGGAATACAAGATGCCAAATATGATGCAGAACAGGATGCGGGCGCCGGCGAAGAGCAAGCGGGGGATCGGCGGCGTGCTGAAGGAGCTGTTCACCTATTCCAGCAAACTGAAAGTACCCTCCGCGGCGGCCTTCTGCTTCGCTGTGGCCGGCGCGGTGCTGACCATCATCGGCCCCAATCTGCTCAGCCAGATCACGGACCTGATCTCCGACGCCCTGGGCGGGGAGATCGATCTCGCCGCCATCGGCCACATCGGCGTGATCCTGCTGGTTGTCTACGGCCTCAGTGCCGTATTCACCTATGTGGAGCACTTCATCATGGCCACCGTCACCCTGGAGCTGTCCCAGGACATGCGGCAGGACCTGTCCAGGAAGATCAACCGGGTGCCCGTGGGCTATTTCAGCAAGGTGTCCTACGGCGACATCCTCAGCCGGGTCACCAACGACGTCAGCACCCTGCAGCAGGCCCTGGCCAACAGCCTGCCCTCCATGATCAGCGCGGCGGCCCAGTTCATCGGCTGCCTGGTGATGATGTTTGTCACCGAGTGGCGCATGGCCCTGGCGGCCATTGCCGTCACGGTGCTGGGATTCCTCATCATGGCCGCGGTGATGCTCCGGTCCCAGAAGTATTTTTCCGCCCGGCAGGAGAATCTGAGTGCCCTGAACGGCTACATCGAGGAGATGTACTCCGGCCACGACGTGGTGCGCCTCTCCCGGGCCAATGAGCAGGTGAAAGCGGCCTTCGGCTCCATGAATACTGCCCTGTACGACGCGGAGTGGCGCAGCCAGTTCCTCTCCGGCATCATGCAGCCGCTGATGACCATTATCGGAAATCTGGGGTATGTGGTGGTCTGCGTCCTGGGTTCCGCCCTGGCCATGAGCGGGGAGATTTCCTTCGGCGTCATCGTGGCCTTCATCCTCTATGTGCGGCTGTTTACCTCGCCCCTGAGCACCCTGGCCCAGGGCATGACCCAGATGCAGACAGCGGCCGCCGCCGGCGATCACATCTTCGACTTCCTCCACGAGGAGGAGCTGCCCGACGAGGCCGGAAAGCGCGCCGCCCCGTCCCCTGTGCGGGGGGAGGTGGAGTTTGACCACGTCCGGTTCAGCTATCCGGACAACCCGGAGAAAATCATCATCAAGGACTTCTCCGCCCACATCCAGCCGGGGCAGAAGGTGGCCATCGTGGGTCCCACCGGCGCCGGCAAGACCACTCTGGTGAACCTGCTGATGCGGTTCTTTGAGATCAACAGCGGCAGTATTCGGATCGACGGCGTCCCCACCTCGGAGATGACCAGGGAGAGCGTCCATGACCTGTTCAGCATGGTCCTGCAGGACACCTGGCTGTTCGAGGGCACCGTCCGGGAGAATCTGGTCTACAACAAGACCGGCGTGACGGATCAGCAGCTGGAGGAGGCCTGCCGGGCCTGCGGCATCTACCATTTCATCGAGACGCTGCCCCGGGGATTCGACACTGTGCTGGACGACAGCATCGCCATCTCCGCCGGACAGAAGCAGCTGCTGACCATCGCCCGGGCTATGATCCAGGGCAACCCCATGCTGATTCTGGACGAGGCCACCTCCTCCGTGGACACCCGGACGGAGCTCATCACCCAAAAGGCCATGGACCGTCTGACGGAACATCGCACCAGCTTTGTCATCGCCCACCGGCTGTCCACCATCAAGAACGCCGACCTGATCCTGGTATTGAAGGACGGCGATATCATCGAGCAGGGCACCCACGGCCAGCTCCTGGCTCAGGACGGCTTCTACGCGGATCTCTACAACAGCCAGTTTGAAAAGGCTGCCTGATCTGTCCGGGCGGGGGACATATCCTGTGGGATATGGGCATCCTATGGAGGGCGGGCAGGCGCCCTGGGCTCAGGTCATCCCCGGGCGTACAATGGCCTGGGACTGCCGCAGTGGCCCTATCCTATGCAAATGCGGGGAGGCGCCTGGGAGGGGCTCCTCCGGCGCGGGGATGGTTCCCGGCGGAACAGGGAGGGAGCGGATGTGAAAAAGCGGAGGAAAAATACGGCGGTCACAGGGCTGCTGACCGTTGCGGCCCTGACGGTCGTCCTCCTGATCTTGCTGCGGGATCACGCTGATACCATGATCGCGGCCATATCCGGCCTCTCCCTGCCGGATCTCCTGCTCCTGATCGGTCTGGGCTTCCTGTATCAGTTTTTTGAGGCGTGCATCTGCTGCGCCATGGTGCGGACCAGGCTCCCGGATTTCCACTTGCGCAGGGCGCTGAAGGTGATCTATCTGAAGCTTTTCGGGTCTGTGGTCTCTCTGGGCTCGGCCTCGATCCTGCTGGAGTGTTACGCGCTTCAACAAAATGGGCTGTCGGCCGGGTCCGGCGCCGGCCTGATGACGCTGGAATATGTCTTCCACAAAATTTCCATTACGCTCTATGCCACTGCGGCACTGGCTGTCCAGTGGCCCTGGCTGCGGCAGAGCAGCCCGGGTCTTGCCAGGTATCTGCTGCCAGCCTATTTCGCCATTGCCCTGATCATTGCCGCCCTGGTGCTGCTGTGTACCTGGTCCTGGATCCAGAGGGCGGCGCTCCGGCTGATTGGATGGCTGCCGGACACGGACAAGTGGAACAGGCGCAGGGAGACATGCCGGGAACAGCTGCAGGTGGTTTATACAGAATCTCATGCACTCTTCGCCAATCGGGCCTGCTGCGTCAAAATCCTGGCTCTGAACGCCGTCAAGCTGTTTACCCTGTACGCCATTCCCTGTCTCTGCATGCGGATTCTGGACGTTGAGAGCCCGGGGTTCTTCCAGATGCAGGCCCTGGCGGCCGTAATGCTGTTTCTGATCAGTATTCTGCCGAATGTGGCGGGGATGGGCCCAACGGAGCTTGCGTTCCTGCTGATCTTCTCCCCCTATGTAGGTGAGGGCACCGCGGCGTCGGCTCTGATTCTCTACCGTATTTCCACATACTATGCGCCGATGATGATGGGCATTTACCCCTTCTGCACCATCCGAACCCCCTGAAATGAGGAGATTTCTCCGGGAAGCGAATCTGCCGGGGAGCTCTGCGCCTGCAGGCGGTTTTGGACATGCACAGCCCCGCCCGCAGAATCCGGAATGGGGGTAGGATTTTGCAGGCGAATAAGGCAGGAGCTCTCCCGCTTTTGCGGGAGAGCTCCTGCCTTTATGGAATTATGCGATGGCGATGGTGCTGCTCTTTGGCAGCTCCTTTTTCCCCTGCTTGGGCAGGGAGATCCGCAGCACGCCGTGTTCATACTTGGCGGAGATCTGGTCGGGCTCCAGATCGCCCACATAGAAGCTCCGGCTCATGGCGCCGGCGTACCGCTCCTGGCGGATGTACTTGCCGTTCTTGTCCTCCTGATCCCTGTCCAGGCCCTTGGCGGCCTGGATGGTCAGGTTGCCGTCTTTCAGATCCACATGGATCTCATCCTTCCGGAAGCCGGGCAGGTCCACATCCACCTCATAGGTGCTGTCCGTCTCCCGGACGTCGGTCTTCATCATGTTTCTGGCATGCTTTCCGTACAGGGGATTCCGGCCGCCCCACATGGGGACCATATCAAAACCATCAAAGAAATCATCAAACAGATTTTCACCAAAAATGCTGGGCAACATAAGTCATTCCTCCATTCCTCGCACTTATTTCTTGCCCTGCGGGAGGGCCCCATTTCTCTTTCCGGGCCCCTCTCTCTTGGAACGACTCTGTTATAGCACCACGGATTAGCACTGTCAAGAGGAGAGCGCTAAAGTTCACAAAAGAAGCACCATCTGTTCACAAATTATGCGATTTCTTCCGGAGAATCCGGCTTCCGCCCGGAATTTCGGGCATCGTCATAGAGCTTCTGGATCTCCGGCGGCAGATGGTCCGGCATCATGGCGCGGATCCGATCCTCATTGCCGTCCCGGATGGCCTGCCCATAGTACCAGCATTTGAAGTCGATCATGGCCAGCGTTCTCTCCAGCTGGCGGATCTGCCCCTCTACCACCTGGCGCTGGTGCTCGAACAGGGCCTTCCGCTGGGGGTAGGTGCCGCTGCCCTCACAACACCACTGCATAAACCGCTTGATGTCCTTGATCTCCAGACCGGACTGCTTCAGGCACTCAATGACCCGGAGGGCCTCCAGCTCCGTTTCACCGAACCGGCGGATACCGGAGGTACGCTCCAGGCCGGGAAACAGCCCCTCCTTATCATAGTAGCGGAGGGTGGAAATGGGGATGTGGAACATCTCAGATACCTGACCGATCGTAAACATACGCAAAACCTCCTAAAAAACACTTGACCTAAAGTGAGGTTTAGGTTTTATGATAGAATCATACCAGAGATGACGTTGCCTGTCAACTCAATCCGGCAAGCCTAACGTTCAAAATATTCTTTTATCAGGAGGAATTCATCCATGCTGAAACCCGCGGAACTTCATCTGACCCGGGAGTGGGACAAGACCTTTCCCCAGAGCGACCGGGTGGACCACCGGAAGGTCACCTTCCTCAACCGCTTTGGGATTACCCTGGCGGCAGACCTGTACACACCGCAGAATGTCTCCGGAAAGCTGGCGGCCATCGCCCTGTGCGGCCCCTTCGGGGCAGTGAAGGAGCAGTGCTCCGGCCTCTACGCCCAGACGCTGGCGGAACGGGGCTTCCTCACGCTGGCTTTTGACCCCTCCTTCACCGGCGAGAGCGGCGGCGAGCCCCGGTACACCGCCTCCCCGGACATCAACACCGAGGACTTCCAGGCGGCGGTGGACTTTCTCTCCGTCCAGGGCAACGTGGACCCGGACCGCATCGGCATCCTGGGCATCTGCGGCTGGGGCGGCCTGGCGCTGAACACGGCGGCCATCGACACCCGGATCAAGGCCACCGTGGTCTCCACCATGTACGACATGAGCCGCATCGCCGCCAAGGGCTATTTCGATTCCGCCGACAGCGAGGAGGCCCGTCACCAGGCCCGGGAGGCCTACAGCACCGCACGGACCGCCATCTGCCGCAGCGGCGACTATGGCCGCGCCGGCGGCTGCCTGCCCCTGCCCGTGCCGGAGGACGTCCCCTTTTATGTAAAGGATTACAGCGAATACTACAAGGGACGGGCCTATCATCTCCGCTCCCTGAACTCCAACGAGGGCTGGAACACCATCGGCACCATGTCCTTCCTGAACCAGCCGATCCTCCAGTACACCAACGAGATCCGCAGTGCCGTGCTGATCATCCACGGGGAGAAGGCCCACTCCTGCTACATGGGCCGGGACGCCTATGCCCACATGATGGAGGGGAATCCGAACCCGGAGAACAAGGAGCTGCTGATCATCCCCGGCGCCGTACACACAGACCTGTACGACAATCTGGATGTCATTCCCTTTGACAGGATCCAGAACTTTTTCCAGACCTATCTGAAGTGAGCCGGAGCTGAATACCAAGAGAGGAAGGAACCGCTGTGAAGAAACCGTATATCATCTGCCATATGATGACCTCCCTGGATGGCCGGATCGACTGCGCCATGACAGAGCAGCTGCCCGGGGTACAGGAGTATTATCAGACTCTGGAGGCGCTGAACGTCCCCACCACTGTTACCGGCCGGGTGACGGCAGAGCTGGAGATGGCCCTGCCCGGGAAGTTCCAGGCCAGCGATCCCACGCCGGTAGGGCGGGAGGCGTTCTCCAAAAAAGCGGATGCCCCCGGCTATGAGGCCGTCGTGGATACCCGCGGCAGGCTCCTGTGGCCGGACGCCGGAGAGGCGGAAAAGCCCCTGCTGATCCTCACCAGCCAGCAGGTGCCCCGGGAGTACCTGGCCGATCTGGACAGCCGGAGCATCTCCTGGATCGCCGCAGGCGAGGAGCGAATTGATTTAGCCCGGGCCGCGGAGATCCTGGCCACAGAGTTCGGCGTGGAGCGCATGGCCGTGGTAGGCGGCTCCGCCATCAACACCGGTTTTCTGGAAGCCGGGCTGCTGGGCGAAATCAGCGTCCTGATCGGCGCCGGCATCGACGGCCGGGGAGGCATGCCGGCGGTATTCGACGGCCGGGCCATGGACTACCCGGTGACACCGCTGCGCCTGACCGGCGTAAAGCAGTTTGACAGCGGCGCCGTCTGGCTGCGGTACAAAGTGTGAGTGGCCCACCGGCCAAAGCCTGTGGCATTTTAAGACGTCCGAGGGGAACCGGCAGAGAAACCAGATGCAAGCAGATCGTCTGTCCTTATAGCAGGCGGTCTGCTTGCTTGTATCTATGCCGATCTGTGCCGCTGGGGATGGAGAACCCTGGCACATGCGCGGTGTTTTACAGCAGACGGTACTGGATTTTGCAAGGGGATAGGAGACAGGCGAAATGAACCAATGTTCACCGAGCAAACTGGAAAAGTTTGAATGCGGTTTTTCCACGGGAGGAGGCAAGCAGAAGTTCATTTACGAATTCTTGCTTTCTATATCTATGTTCCCATGAGGCTGGGAATCTGATGTCCTGCCTTGCCTTCCAGGGGGATGACAAGGAAATGGAGACATTGCTGGAGAGAAATCCCCGGCCCTGGCGCAAGGTCCTCTATGTGAACCCGTCCAGCTATGCGCAAATCGGCGGCTGGACCTTTGACAAGGAGGGCCACCGGATAGAACTCAACTTTAACACCTGCTACCCCACAATCAAGGGAGCGCCCGGCAAAATATCCCCTGTCTGCATCGGCCGGTCACGGGAAGACACCTGCGCCCCCACTGCGGCGGGCGGATGGTGGATATGCTGGTGCTGGACGGCCAGGACGATCGGCTGAAATTCCTGGGGCTGGGCGACATCCTCACCGCCGCCTGCTGTCCTAGCTGTGTGGGATTCCTAAAAGGCCCCGCCCTCAACCGCTGGCGGCACGGAAATCTTCCCCTCAGAACTCTTTGACAGCTCGGAGCAGTACATCGAAAAGCAGGTGCGGGATCGGTACTTTGCGGTCGGAGAACGGGAGGATTTTTTTACGGTTTTCCCTCCCTGCACCGTGTAGCCGGAACTGCGGCCAGAGGAAGTGGATGACGGCCTGCTGCATTTCGCCTGCTATGTGGCAATCTGCTATACTGTGTATGGGCTGAGCTTTGAGTATCTCACCACCGAACATATCCTTGGCCTGGTTTCCCAGCTCCGCCCGACATGGTGAAGGAGCTGAAGAACAGTGGCAGCGGTAAACTGCCGCCAAGAATCCAAAAGCGGGAAAAAAGCACCTGACCGCCTCGGCCAACGACCCTTTTACCATCCGCATCACCCACCAAGGGGTGCTGCGACGAGGCACTACGCTATCTGGCGGAGGTGCTGGAGCAGCCGGAGTTCCCCCGCAGCTACTCCATCGAGTTCCGCAGACCGGAAAAACCACCTGCCCAACCCTGGCCTGCCCAGGAAGGGCGTCAATCAGCTCTTTGCCTGCGCGGTGCGGTATCCGCACCTCCATGTCCGAATGGAGAATTATGCCCGGCTTGCCATGCAGGAGGATGAGATGTACCAAAACCTCTCCGATGAGATCTGCGTTCGGTCCGGCACCTTTGCCGTGTTCGCCCTGGGGCTGGAGAGGCCGAAGTGGTGGCGGCTGGTGTGCGATTACCTGGATCGCTGTGACGGTGAGCACTCCTCCCTGCAGGAGAAGTTCATCCACGCGCTTTTCAAGAAATACGGCTTCACCGCACAGTCCCTGTCGGTGCTGGTTCACGGCGTCCAGTCTATGCAGAAACTGAAGCCCGCAAAGGAGTTCCGCACCCTGACCGCCAATGAGAAGAGCCTGGACGCCCTGCTGGAAAAATCAAGGGGCATCACAGATCTTCTATTTCTCCCATGCCGGCGTGAACCACGCCTAGGTAGCCGGCTGCACAGAGGAGGAATTGGACGCGGCTGTGGGGAACTATGTCCGGGCCCAAAAGCAGTATGATACTTGGACGGATGAGGACGAAGCAGGTTACCAGATCCATCTTCAGGAGCGGGTGTCTCAGCTTAAGCTATTCCCAGACAAAAGGAGGAGACCAGATGAGCAATCAAGTGTTCCTGCAAAACCTAGATGAGAAAAACGGCCTACTTCCGGCGGCCCCTTTCTCATTCAGATGCTGTTCAAAGAAAAGGCGTTCATGCTGGACAAAGCGGCCATGACCGCCGCGATGAAAAACACATTGGGCCGATGGAGTGCTTCTGCCATGGCAGAAAGACGGCGGGTTTTGCAGCGCTGGAGCATTTTGCGGCTTTCAGAGATGCCAGGGTCCCGGTGCTGCTCATGGGGATGGGGTGCAACAGCTTCAAGGGCAGAAGCTTTGACGCATTCCTCCTGAGCCAGATATAGGACTGCCGGGAAGATCGGGACCGGATTTTCCAAGAGTGCCGGTATCAGGTCGTGCCACCGATATGCTGGCGGCGCTCCTAGCATTTGAGCAAGCCGATCTGGACATGGACTTCTTGGAGACGCTGTCGGAACTGTACCCAGCCTGGAGATGTTCTATTTCCAGAACTGCGGAAAGCTGGTTCTGGGCGAAGATGTGCGCTCCCACCAGCTCGAGGGGGAGGACCGCTTCATCCGTTTCGGCGTCAATGTCCGCTTCTTCAACATTCAGGGTGCGAGGATATGCTCATTGACACAGTGGGTATGGGCACCCTGTTCCTGCCGGATCTCCAGTACCATTTCCGCGGCATGGATCCAAACTGGATGGTGAACCATGCCTACAATCGAAGGCATTCTGGATGTGCGCACTCTGCAGAAACAGAGTGGTGGCATGGACAGATTCATAGGAACATGGACTGTGCTACACTATGGAAAGAAAAAGCACGAATGGGGTATATGGACAGCACTAAATTGTGCGGACAATACAAAAGGCCCCGTGGCAGAAATCTATCAAGTTTGACAGGAGTGGCGCAGCGTGAGCAGCGCCACTCCTGATTTTAGCTGAATGCGCTTTGGCCTGTCAGCCTGAAACGCTCTGTTTAGCGCAGATTTTCATATTTGTGAATCTGCGAATCCATCTGTCTCCACTTTCTGCAGCGGATGATGCTGGAAAATTCTGCATCATAGCCGGCTGGTCCAGGTGCCCGACATAGTCATAATAACCGCTACGTAACACTCTGAAGAACGACACATCACGGATACTGGATAATGGTCACGATTCATATAGACAATTTGGCACTTCATTTGCGACCTTATGTTCTTCATGTCAATCGCAGAAAATCCCACAGCAATTCCACTTCCATCTTTGACCGCTTGTTTTCGTATTTGTATTCCTGCAGTATCTTTGCGGGTTTTCCCTCGCAATACTTCGGCTTTCCTTTTTTCGTCTTTGCGGCGTTACCTCTTTAAGAGGTTGTGAATGTGAGGATCTCCTTCCAAGCTTCTAGATGGCTCATTCCACAAGCAATTCTTCCTTCGATTACAGGCAACATCTTTTTTTGAATCTTTGTGTATTTTTTCATAACGAATTCCCCTTGACGTACTCATTTTTCTACACCAAGAGGGATTCTGGCTATTGCCCGTTTTTACTGGTCTTGTTCATATGCCCCACTCGGGCTTTTTTGCTACTCCCAGTTCTGGTTTGTGCTACTGTGCAGTTTCTGCCCTTGGCAGCATAAGGCTTTGACGTCGCTGAGAACACGAAATCGAATTGGGACTTTTGCTAGAAGAATTCAATATCAAAAGATCAAAAAATATATGAACATGGGTTATGCATAAATCTTACCAAAAAAACACAAAAGTGATTAATATTTAGAATTAATAGGGAATTAAAGATGTGAAATCCACAAAGAAACCTTGCCACTATGGATAAATCGACAAAAATTTTCTATTTTATGAATTTAAATTGACAAAAAACACAAAATATGTATAATTAAAGATAACCAAAATGCTCATATATTTAAAACAAAAATAGAAATGAGCAAGTTTGGTGCAAAAAAGAAGTCCCAGTTCGGCTTCGTGTTCCCGGTGGCGCCAAAACCTTGTGCTGTCAAAGACCAGAGCGGCATAGGAACATACAAAAGAATTGGGACAAAAAGAATTGAGGAGGAAGACATCATGAAAAGAGCATTTGCACTTTTGCTAGTTTTGTCGATGATGTTCAGCTTGTCAGCGTGTAACACATCCGACGCCCCTGAGGAAGAAACCGCAGACACCCCCTCCGGCGAGACAATCAAAATGGCAGCAATTTACGGATTTACAGGTTCTGGCTCGCAAGTGGCGACTTCCTGCCAAAATGCAATCGACCTCGTTGTGAGCAATATCAATGAGACAGGAATTGAGAATTTTGGTGGAGCGAAATTGGAAGTTGTATATGGCGATAACCAATCTACTGAAAATGTCGCGAGAACAACTGCCGAACGTGTTTTGGAAGATGAGGACATTCTTTTCTGCATTGGCGCGGGATCTAGTGCCTTATTAATTCCGATGCTGCCTGTAACAGAGAGACTACATGTTCCGGTTTTGACAAATAACAGCGGCGATTCTATTACAGAACAAGGGTATCAGTATGTTTTTCGCTGCAGCGATAAGAGCGGAACGATTGCCGAGTTTAAGACAGATTTTTACCAGTGGCTTGGGGATGAGAGAGGCTATGATCTGGATAAGATCGGAGTTCTCTATGTAGACTATGACTTTGGAATTTCTGCGGCTGAAAGTGCAGAAGAAAATTACACAAAAATCGGGACCATTATTGAAAGCGAAAGTTTTCCTGCGGATATTTCAGATATGTCTGCTTTAATCACAAAATTCAAAGCATCTGGCGTTGAGATTATTGATTTTACTGGAGAACTCCAAAATGCGAGGCTTTTCTTTGATACGCTGGACGCTATGGACTATCATCCACTCGTAATCGGTGGCGGTGGCGGAATGGCCCAAAATGAGTTTGCGACAGGCCTGGGTGACTCTTCTATTGGTGTACTTCTCAGCTGCGCATTTACCGTTGATCAGAAGAATATTCTGGAAAATGACAGACTGAATGGGTTAATCCAGCAGTACCACGATACATATGGGATGTATCCTGATGAAAACGCCATGTTTGCGCTTGAGGAAATGTTGGTGGCATGGGATGCCTTGGAGAGTGCAGCGGAGCCGACACGGGAAGCAGTTCGGGATGCGATCGCCGCATCTCAAACGGAAGGATTCACCTGGAATCAGCCTGTTACATTTGATGAAACGGGAAATAATACCGGAGCGAGCTGGGTGATGGCCCAGTGGAAGAAAAATGAAGAGACAGGGGAGTATTACCTTTCCTGCGTTTATCCGGAGGCAGCTGCTTCCAGCGAGTTTATTGATCCCGAATAAAAATCTTTTAAAACTTCTAAATAGATAAGCCTTTGGGCTCAAAAAACGCGCCGGAGGTAACTCCGGCGCGTTTTCGCAATCGTACAGAGTGTCTTGGAGAGGAGACGTTATGTGGATCTTCACACAATCAATTATTAACGGGATTTTAGCGGGAGGCGTATATGCACTGATTGCAGTTGGGATCACTGTAATTTTTGGAGTGATGCGTCTTGTTAACTTTGCAAGCGGCGCTTTTTTTACATTAAGCATGTACCTTGGTTACTTTGTCTATTCATTTACTGGCTGGAATTGCTATCAATTAATTCCTGCAGTTGCAATTCTTTCAGCCGCAGTCGCCTATGTAACATTCAAATTTACGATTTCTCCAGTGCTTGGAAAAAGCAGTGATGCAACGATCTTGGTGACTGTTGGTCTCTCGTTTTTCTTACAGAACCTGGTTATTGTTCTGTTTGGTGGAACTGCTTTAACGCTTCCATCTGAAATTAGCAATGTTTCCATCCGAATTGGAGAATACACATTGGGATTGCCGCGGACGATTGCTTTTATGGTGGCTATTGTACTTGTTCTTGGGGTCTCCCTCTTAGTTAATAAGAGCAATTTTGGACGTTCCATGCGAGCAACAGCGGAAAACCCGGAAGTAGCAGAGATGCTTGGCATTAAAAGCCGTCGCGTGTATACATTGGCATGGATAATTGGAATTGTTATGACGAGTATCGGCGGTTTGCTTCTTACCCCAATTTACTATGTCAACAATACGGTGGGTGCGCCGTTCCGCACAGTGAGCCTGATGGCAGTTGTTTTGGGCGGACTGGGAGATATTCGCGGAGCGTTTATTTGCGGGTTGCTGTTAGGGATTATTGAGAGCGTATTTTCCGCTTATTTTTCTGCATACATCGGTTTATTGGGAATTTTTATTGTGTATCTCATCATTTTCCTTTTTAAACCCCAGGGGATTTTTGGAAGAAAGGAGCGTGTGGGATGAAGACTGAACAAAAAAAGAAATGGATTCACCAGGTTCTGCCGTTAAGTTGTATAGCAATTGTGATTTTACTTCTTCCGTTTGGGATCCAAAGCAACTACATCATCACAGTAGCTGTCACATGCTTCCTGTTTTCGTGCTTTGGAGTTTGCTGGAATATGATCAGCGGCTATGGAGGGCAGATATCATGGTGCCATGCAGTATTTGTCTCCATCGGCGCCTATACCACAATTCTGATGAACAACCTGGCGGGTTGGTCACCTTTTATAGCCATTCCGGTTAGCATGATTCTATCCTTTATCATTTCCACTGTGATTGGTAAGATTTCATTTCGATACCGTGGACCATTTTTTTCAATCACAACCATTGCCTTTGCGGAAATTGTCCGGGTTCTCCTGCTGAACTTCAGAGATTTTACCGGTGGTTCCGCAGGAATCACCCGTCCATACATCGGAGCAAGTTTCTGGAATTTGATGTTCGAAAATGACACTCCTTTTTATTATATTTCCTTTGTCCTTATGGTTGGAGTTGTCTATATAACATACCGCTTTGAAAAGTCCAAGACAGGGTACTATCTGAAGGCGATTAAAGGCGATGAAGACGCCGCAATCTCTCTAGGAATTGATACAAGCCGTATAAAGCTAACGGCGTTTCAGCTCAGCGCTGTTCTGACGGCGGTAATAGGTGTTTTCTACGGGGCATTTATCAATTATGTGCAGCCAAATACGATCTGTGGAATGGACTTTTCTGTTCAGATTGGATCGGTAGTCATCGTTGGCGGACTTGGAACGGTCTGGGGATCGATGATCGGCGCATTTATCCTGATTCCACTTATTGAATTGGCGAATATTCTTCTTGGCGCACAGGGGGGCGCACAGCTGCTTTATGGCCTTGCCCTTATTTTCGTAGTCATTGCACAACCGCGGGGTGTTATTTATCTCTTCAGCAAAGAGAACCGCGATCGGATTGCGCAGAAACTCGGAAAAGGTGCGAAGAAAACCTCTGAGAAAATCCGAGAAAAGGGGCGGGAAGATATATGAGTATTTTGCTGGAAGCAAATGACATTTCGATTTCTTTTGGAGGTATTCATGCTGTCCAGAACCTCAGCTTTCAAGTGAAAAAAGGGGAGGTATTGGGTTTCATCGGACCAAATGGTGCCGGAAAATCTACCTGTATCAACCTGATCACTGGTGTTTATATGCCTGATACTGGAAGCATTACATTTGACGGTGTGAAATTGACAGAGAAACATACCATCCGGGAGCGTGTTCACATGGGAATGGGAAGGACATTCCAAACCCCGCGCCCGTTTGGAAACATGACCGTTTATGACAATATTTTTACAGTTGCACTTCAACAAAACAGCTTTGCGGCAGCTCATGAAAAAACAAAAGAAGTTTTAAAGCTGACTGAGATGGAGCATTGGGCTGATGTCGCAAGTGCAAAGCTACCCATTGAAATGAGAAAATGGCTGGATCTGGCCAGAATTTTGGCAAACGATCCCAAATTCATTATGATGGATGAGGTCATGGCGGGTCTAAATCCCAATGAGATGGAGAACAGCTTTGCTTTGATTGAGCGTCTGAATCAGGCCGGCATCACGATTCTGTTTATTGAACATGTGCTGCGGGCCGTTGTGAGAGTATGCTCTCGAGTAATTGTTATCAATGAAGGACGTTTTCTTGCAGAAGGAGAGCCGAGAGAAGTTTTAGATCGTCCGGAAGTAATAGAGGCGTATATAGGAGGTAAGCGTTCGTGAGACTGTTGGAAATATCCGGCGTGAGTGCTGCCTATGGAGATCTGAAAGTTCTGCATGATGTTTCGCTGCATGTAGATGAAGGTGAGATTGTTTCTCTGGTGGGATCAAATGGGGCAGGGAAGACGATGCTACTTCGCATTATATCAGGACTGGTTCCAGTGACGGAAGGACAGATTACCCTAGGGGGAAAAAATCTTTTAAAAGTGAGACCATATGAACGCGTATCTGTAGGACTTTCCCATATCCCGCAAGGAAGAGGGACTTTAGCAAAGCTTACGGTTAAGGAAAATTTGATTCTCGGTGCATATAGCCTGAAATCTTCTCAACAACGTGAGGAAAATATTGAACGCGCTTACGGAATGTTCCCAAAGCTCAGAGAGAGGAAAAATCAAATTGCCGGTTCATTGTCCGGCGGAGAGCAGCAGATGCTTGCCATTGCAAGAGCCCTCATGTGTGATCCCAAAATTATTGCTATGGATGAGCCCTCTCTTGGACTTGCGCCGATTGTTGTAGAGAATGTCTTTGAGATTATTCAACGAGTTTCAAGTGAGAGAAAGATTGCAATTCTGATTGTAGAGCAAAATCTTGTTCAATCCCTGTCCATCGCACATCGGGGCTATGTACTGGAAAATGGCCGCATTGTCCGGGAGGGAGAAGCAAAGGCCCTCTTGGAGGATAAGGATATTCGGTCTGCATATCTTGGAATTTGAGATAAGGAACTTGATTATGAAGAATAAACTGGCGCTTCACATGTGCTACTGGTCTGGAACAGAAATTGGAAACAGTTTGGAACAGATCATCTCCTATACTGCTGAGACCGGTGTGGATTCGCTCGAACTGGGGCCGGACATGTTCTTAAATCTCGACAGGCAAAGGCGCAAAGACCTGTTACACCGAATTGAAGACCACGGCCTCAGCGTTTCGGTGAACGGTGGCCTGATGAATGAACGCAACGACACGTCCAGTCCGGATCCCGCAATTCGCAGGGCGGGCATTGAGCACTGCCGACGAGTTTTAGAGGCGTGCGCTGACATGAGGTCTCCTTATTGGTCGGGACTGATGCACAGCGCATGGTGCCTAAAACCGGATATGGAGAATCCACAGGAATGTAAAAGACGAACATGGGATCGTAGTGTAGAGGCAATGAAAACGGTAACTAAAATTGCGGCGGACTATGGAGTAGTATGCGCTATTGAAATTGTGAATCGTTATGAGCATTTTTTGCTCAATACAGCGAAGGATGGTATTGATTTTTGCGGGGAAGTGGGAAGCCCGTACTGCAAACTGTGCCTGGATGTCTTCCACATGTCCATTGAAGAAAATGATATGCCATCTGCAGTTATGGAAACGCAAAATCGGGGCTATTTGGCATGCATCCACCTGGGAGAAACAAACCGCCGGATTCCAACAGGTGGCCCGACAAATATCAACTGGAGTCGCTTTGGAAATGCGGTTCGGGATGGCAAGTATTCAGGAACAATGGTGTTTGAGCCGCTGCAGTTTTCCGGAGCATCTACTGCAGCCAAAACCTGTCTGTGGCGAGATGTTGCGGATCCAAATGATTTGAATGGACTTGTTGTGAATGGACAGAAGGCAGTCTCATTTATGCGCGGCCTTTTGGAATAGGAAGTTGTGGAACATGAGCTATGTAATAGGAATTGACGTAGGAACAACAAACATCAAAGCGCTTGTGATTGATCAGAGTGGTCAGACGGTTGCTTTTGCAAAGAGAAACTCACCCTTTCAAGATTTCAATGGCCATGACGCCTATGAGTACCACTCTTTCTGGGAAAATATCTGTCAGCTTCTAAGAGAAACCATAGCCAACATGCAAAAACAGGGAGCCTCGCCTAAAGATCTGCGCGGAATTGCTGTTGCAAGTATGGGAGAGATGGGATTTCCAGTCGGAAGCAAAGATGCGGTTTTTCCTGCAATTTCCTGGTATGATTTGTGCAGCACAAAATATTGGGAAGAGTTATGCGACAAGATTTCCCAAGAGAGGCAGGTTGATATCACAGGGCAAAAGATTATTCACATCTTTTCAATAGCGAAACTGATGTGGCTGAAAGCGGAATATCCACATATATATGATGAAATGGCTACTTGGCTCTGCATTGCAGACTATGTATCGTTTAAGTTATGCGGAAGCCGCTGTATGGAGAGATCATTGGCAGCGCGGACAGGATTGCTGGATTATAAAACTGGTACCTGGTCAGAAGAAATTTTACAAATAGCCGGAATTGATGAAGAAAAAATGCCCAGGCTGGTACATGGCGGAGCATACTTAGGAGCAATCACAGATCAAGCAGCAGATGACACGGGGTTACCTCCAGGAACACCTGTTTTTGCCGGTGGACATGATCATATCTGCGCATCCTTTGCTACAGGGGTATGGGAGCCTGGAACTATTATGGATTCCAGCGGAACAACTGAGGTTGTTGTACGGACAGAGGCTCAAAGGGAAAACACACTGACAGCAGGACAAAAGGGCTTCAACATTGGACCGCATGTGCGCCTTGATCACTATTATATTATGGGGGGAATCTCTGCAGCAGGCGTCTCTGTGGACTGGTATCGAAAAGAATTTTACGGGGGTTCCCCGCAGCATACTGAAATTGGAAGTCTGATCTATTTGCCCCACCTGCGCGGAAGCAGTAGCCCTACCAGAGACCCGAGGTCAAAAGGTGCATTTCTGGGAATCACAGACCGGCATGGAAACTCGGATTTTCTGCAGGCGATCTATGAAGGGGTCGCGTTTGAACTGAAACAAACCATTGATGGCATGGGCAAGTATCCAAAAAAGATCATTGGAGTTGGAGGTGGATACCAAAATGATCGATGGACACAGATTAAGGCCGATGTGATGCAGACTGAAATTGAACTTCCTTCTATTAAAGAGGCTACGGCGTTAGGAGCAGCTTTGCTCGCAGGAGTTGGAAGCGGAATGTTTCCGACTCCTGAGGATGCGTTCCACAACACCTTCCGCATTGAAAAAAGATTTGTACCAAATTTCAAGTATCAGAAATACTATGAGGAAAAGTACCGGATCTTTCAATCGCTATACAGCACATTGATAGACGTAAATAATGGACTGAGTACATTAAACGCATATTGAGGTAGGGGGCTGTGTTTTTATGTATGTGTCGCCCAAGGAAATACTGCAGGATGCCATCGATAGGCATTACGCTGTTGCGGCTTTCAACTTTTACAATTTAGATACTCTTTTGGCAATTATTGAAGCGGCAGAGGAGGAGCGTTCTCCGGTAATTGCTCAAATTTATGCAGATCATTTCACATTCTATAATGGAGGAGGTTCCATTGCAAAGGCAGCCCTTCGGCTGATTGAAGAGACGCCAGTCCCGGTCTATTTGCATCTGGATCATGCAAGCAACTACGAAACGATTCTATACGCTATTGAGCTTGGGTTCCATTCTGTTATGTATGATGGTTCGGAACTGCCATTAGACGAAAACATCAGCATTTCCAAAACTGTGGTGGAGGCAGCCCATAAGCATGGAATTTTCACCGAAGTCGAGCTTGGTCGGATTGGCCGGCTGTCCGGCGGACAGGAAGACGCTGTCTATGATGATTGCACTGGCGTAGAAGAAGCATGCCAACTGATTTCAAACTGCAAAGCAGATTCCCTTGCACCGGCGATTGGAACAGCGCATGGATTATATAGGACAGTTCCAAAGCTTAACTTCAGGAGACTGGAGGAGCTGCAGAAAGCGTTGGAAGTTCCGCTGGTGCTGCATGGAGGCTCAGGAATTCCAGATGAGTTGATTCGTAAGTCGATTGATTTGGGAATCGCGAAAATCAATGTTGGCACAGAACTCAAATACCAGTGGAGTTCCACGATGAAAGCAGGCCTGGAACAAGGACTGAAAGAGCCAATTAAATTGGAAAATAATGCAAAACAGGCAGTCAAAGAAATTGCAAAAAGAAAAATCTCTTTATTTGGATCAGCCGGAAAAGCTTAAGGAGGAATGAAAATGCGTGCAATGGTTGTTACAAAGCCTTATACATTGGAAGAACGGCAAGTACCCATTCCTGAGATCCATAAAGACGAGGCATTAATAAAAATTGCATATACAGGAATATGCGGGTCAGATGTTCACATTTACAAAGGTGAGACACCTACAGCAAAGCCGGATGTCATCACAGGTCACGAATACAGCGGCGTGATTGAAGAGATTGCACCTGGATCTGTAAATCCAGCTGGGCTGAAAAAAGGAGACAAGGTGGTCGGTTGGATCGTCGAAGCGTGCGGAACGTGTGATGCCTGTTTAGGCGGGCATACGAATCTTTGCAGGAACCTCAAATGCTACGGAACGCAAGTGGATGGCACATTTAGAGAGTATATTTCTGCTCCGCTTACAATGCTGTATAAGATTCCGGATTCGGCAGATCTGCGATTATATGCATTGGTAGAGCCTATGGCAGTTGCGGTCTATGCAGTTCGGGAAGCGCCTGTACAGTTGGGCGATACTGTGTTGATCATTGGGGGCGGCGCGATTGGAATGTGTGCGGCTCTTGCGGCCAAGATGGCAGGCGGAACTAAAATCACAATTTCTGAAATTGCTTCAGAAAAAATTGAAAGAATTAAAAAGATGGGCTTTCATGTTGTAAATCCAAAAGAGAAAGATGCAGTAAAAAGCTGCATGGATTTGACGGATGGTCATGGCTTCAATTGCATTTTTGAGGCATCTGGTGCTCCCAGTGGATATGATCTTTTAACGAAGGTAGGCTCTTATAGAGCAAAGGCTGTCAATATTGGCATGAATTTTAGACCTTCCCCCCTGGTGACGCGAGAGATTATGGTTACGGAAACTGGTATCAAAGCAATTCGAATCCATCAGCAATCTGTTTTTGGGCTTACGGAAAGATTGTTTGAGTCTTTGAGTGAAAAGGAACAAAGAGATCTCTACAGTCTTATATCCGACGACTATGATTTTGACCATTTGAAAGAGGCGTTTGATTTTTGTGTCAATGACCAGTCATATTGTAAGGTAATGGTAAAAGTAGGACTCTGAAAAAGGGACGCAATCAGCAGTGCGGATACCGCAAAAACAGTAGATTGCGTCCCTTTTTTACACGATATGTAAAGGGCATATTCTTTTTTGGCGTTTATCAATATGATGTGGCAAAAAGAAGGATGCAGCTTATTTTGTTTAGAAGGAAAGAGAAGTTTATGAGTAACTTTGCAAGTTATTGTCCCTCATACAGCTCAGGAAAAATGCACTTTACATTTTGAGCGGCAAAGCTTTTTAGAATTTCGGGGGCAGGCCTTTCATTTGTGACAATGGCGCTTAAAGAGCTAATTGGGCAGAAACTGAAGGTCGCCATTTTAGAAAATTTGCTGCCGTCGATCATTGCAACGATGGACTTTCCGACATTTTGATTGATAACTGTGCTTTTAATCTCGGCCTCTAGATAATTATTATTAGCCAAGCCACCACGAAAAGAGATGCTGGATGCCGAAATAAAAACAGTGTCAATCTGCATACCGGAAAGCCCTTTTGAAGTGGACAACCCAACAAAGGAAACTGTATCTGGATTGTAGATACCTCCTAAGGCAACTAGGCGGATGGAGGGGTATTTTGATGCTTCATACATAGCGGATAGAGAATGTGTAACGACTGTGACATTCTCTTTTTCCGCTAAAAAAGGGATTATTTTTTCCGTGGTACTTCCAGAATCCAGAAAAATGGAACTGTTATTCCGAACCAGCCCAGCGGCAAGCCGCCCAATGATTTGCTTTGCCTGACTGTTTTCTGAAGTACGAACAGACATGGGAGGAACGGAATCAAATTCTGACTTTGGGGCTGCACAAACACCTCCGTATACCTTTTTAATGTTGCCGCGGTCTACAAGAATATTAAGATCTCTGCGGATAGTATTCGTGGAAACATGGAAGATTTCCACAAGTTTATCCAACGACACTGAACGATTCTTTAGAATGTACTGCTCTATTGCGTTTAAACGCTCGATTTTCATTCTTGAAATAAGAATCACCTCTTTTGTTAAATTTTGTATAGATTATAACATATATTTGGAAAAAGGAAAAGAAAATTTTTCATAAAGAGATAAAAATGATCAATTTATTTTGCGTGAAATGAGGAGATTTCGATGAAACCTTTGGAGGGAATCCGAATTATTGATCTAGGAAGATTTGTTTCAGCGCCATTTTGTGGAATGTTGTTAGGGGATCTCGGAGCGGAAGTGATTAAAGTGGAAAAGCCTGTGTCCGGAGAGGACTCAAGAGGTGTTGGGCCATTTTTGAATGGGGCGTCTCTATACGTTCCGACTTTTAACCGCAACAAAAAGGGCGTTACTATCCAAACCCGAAAGCAAGAGGGTATTCAGCTATTGAAGGAACTCATTCAAACGGCAGATGTGCTTCTTGAGAATTATCGTCCGGGGACACTTGAAAAGATGGGTTTGGGCTATAAAACCATACAGAAGATTAATCCGCGGATGATTGTAGCGTCTATTTCCGGGTTCGGACAAACAGGGCCGGATGCGTTGCGGTCGGCTTTTGATCCCATTGCGCAGGCAGTGGGCGGACTGTATGCGATAACGGGAACAGAACAGTCTGGTCCCCTTGGAGCCGGAACGGTCATTGCAGATCTGACGACTGGACTATATACAGCCTATGCGATTTTGGCTGCTGTCATTCAGCGTGGGAGGACAGGCAAGGGCCAATACATCGATATTGCGATGACCGACTGCATGGTTTCCCTACTGCATATCTATGTCCCTGATTATGCGGCCAATGGGACAGTTCCCAAACGTCATGGAAACAGGGATCCGCTTTCCGCTCCAGCGGACTGCTATCAGACGGCTGATGGTTACATTGTCATGCATGCAGGTGAAGATAAGGCCTATGCGAGTCTGAAGCAATTGATTGCGGACGCGAGACTTGCTGATCCAAAATTTGACTCGCATCAGGGGCGCGTTCTATATCAGGAAGAGTTGGAGAAGTATCTTCGGGATTGGTTTAAAGATAAGACAACGGATGAGGCGGAGCGCACGTTGCTTAATAACGGAATTATGGCAGCGCGTGTTTATGACATGCCTCATATCTTCACATCTGAACAGATTAAGCAGAGGGGGATGCTGGTTGAAATGGATGTCCCCAATGCCGGCACTTGTATTTTCCAAGGGAACCCGATTCATATGTCGGATCTGCAAATTTCCTATAAAAGAGCACCCATGGTAGGCGAGCACAATCAGGAAATCTTTGGAACTTTACTGAAAAAAGAGGATGGAATACTGAGGAGTATGCAGGAAGAGGGCATCATCTAAAAACACAGAAGGAGATTGAAATGGAATTTGTTAAATTAGATATTCAAAATCATATTGGGGTTGTGACTTTTTCCAGACCACCTATCAATGCAGTTAATCTGCAGTGCAACTTGGAAATAGCAGAGGTCTTTGAACAGATCAACCATTGCGATGAAATCTGGTGCGTGGTGCTGCGGGCATTGGGAAAGGGATTTATTTCCGGCAGTGATGTGGATGATTTTGCTGCTTATGATGAAGAACTGCTGAAAGCCAACGAGGATGCGGATGTGAGAAGCATCATGGCCATTTACCACTGTCGCGTCCCTGTGATTTGCCAAGTGCAGGGGTATGTATTGGGCCATGGCACGACATTTGCAGCCGCAAGCGACATGATTGTGGCAGCTGATGATACATATTTTGGAATCCCAGAAGTTACTCTTTGTGTAGTGGGGGGAACGGATGCAATCCGCCAGCTTGTGCCGGAGAAATTCCTGCGTTATATGGCATACACCGGGAAAAAGATCAGCGTACAGAAAATTGCGGAATATGGAAATATTTTGAGAGTTGTTCCCCGGGCCCTTGCATTTGAGACGGCGATGGAGGTTGCGGCGGAGATTACCAGCCAATATCCAAAGGCGGTACAATGTGTAAAGGCGGCGGTTCAAGATCTCACAAACCACGACAAAGAGCGGGACTTCTATGTTGACTGCACCTATACACATGAGCTGCTGAAGGACCCTGAGAGAGAAAAAGCCTTGGAAACTTATTATGCAAAACTGAGGGAGAAAAAAGCTGGGAGAATATGAGATGAGATGCATTACACTTGAAACATTGGAAGATCATATTGCCGTAGTAACTTTCCACAGGCCTCCAATTAATGCAATAGATCTTGCCGCTAATATTGAAATTGCTGAGACATTTGAAGAACTCAGCCGAAATGATCAGATCAGGTGTGTTGTTTTTAGAAGTATTGGGAAAGGATTTATTTCCGGAAGTGACACAGGCGACTTTTCAGCATTTGACGAAGAGATCCTGAAAGCAAATGAAGATGCAGATATCCGGAGTGTTTTGGCGATTGAAAGCTGCCGCGTTCCTGTGATCTGCCAGGTACAAGGCTATGTTATGGGGCTTGGAACCTGTCTGGCTGCAGCATCGGATTTTATTGTTGCGGCAGAGAATACTTATTTTTCACAACCAGAGGTAAGACTCTGTGTAGTTGGAGGGACAGGGGCACTCCGGCAGTTGGTTCCAGAAAAATTTATGCGGTACATGGTCTATACTGGGAAAAAGATCGGAGTAGAAACTATTGCAAAATTTGGAAGCATACACATGGTTGTTCCCTTGGAGGATGCTTTTGGTACGGCACTGGATTTAGGGCGCGAAATCGCAAGGAACAGCTCAAAAGCGGTATACAGTGTAAAAGCTGCCATTCACGATCTTATTCGAAGAGACTCAGAAGAAGAGTACCGGATCGACTGTCAACAGACACATATAATGCTGCGGGATCCAATGAGAGATGAAATACTGACGAATTATAATCAGAAAATTAAAAAGTAGCCGGCCGATGCACGTTTACTCCTATACGCTAGAATATTGGCGGCGCAGCAGGGAAGCGCAAGACAGCACCGAAAAATAACAGAAGATTTTCAGACGATGGGATTCCAGTTGAGCCACCATGTATATAAAAAGAGCCACCGGGAAACCGGTGGCTCTTTGCGAAGAACATCCGTCATGTAATCGGAAATTTTGGGGGCATGTGGTTTTGAGCTTTGCCTTTTCACCTGCTGCAGGACATGTTGTGTGCTTATGGTTTTGAACGAAAGAATCTCCTGAAGAGTTTCCACACCACAATCTGGAAGGGGAATATGTGCTGAGCGGGAGGAAATGGCTGCCATTTACATATTCGGCGAGAAGCAATATGGGCCAGGCATCGCGCCAAAATCTGACATTGGCTTCGGTCACAGCAGCTCCCGACGCTTCTGCCGCCGGCAGGCCAGAAGGCACAGGCCCAGCCCCAGCGCCAGCAGGACAGCCGCCGCGGCGGCCTCGATGCCCCGGGGCAGCCAGAGAGCACCATTGCCCAGGTTGCGGAACATGAACGGCATATCCAGCAGCCAGGTGCCCAGCACCGCACCCACTGCCACGAACAGGGGAACGGCCTTCAGCAGCATGGCGATGTAGCTGCCGCTGTACTGGGAGAGGAACACCGTCAGCCCGGCGGCCCCCAGGGACAGGGCCAGGAGCAGTCCCGCCAGCACCAGCAGATAGGTGCCGTAGCTCCAGTCGAACCAGGGGGTGCCCCACTCCCAGATGCCGCCCAAACTACAGGCGGCGAACCGCAGGGGCCCCTGGGCCAGGAAGGGAACGGCATAGACGGTTATATTCACCGCCGCCAGCACCAGCGCGGAGAGCAGGGCGGCTCCCATCTGCGTGTTCAAAATGGTCCGCCCCTGGCGGGAGGCCCACTGCATGGGCCGGGTGTTCCGCAGCCGGTCCCGCACCAGGGTGGGGGAGAGCAGGAGCACGATGCTGAGGACGCACCACACGGCCAGGTCCTTGCCGTACTCCTGGGTGGAGTGCTTCACGGAGGACGGCAGCAGGGAGTGGGCCATCTCTGAGCTTGCCAGCTCTGCCTCCCGCCGGACAATGGCCTCCGGCTGGCCGTCCGCCCGTCGGTTGGAGACGATCTGAGCGTGGCGCTCCGCCTGGGTGTCATAGGCCTCCATGGCCTGCTTCAGTACGGCTATCGTATACCAGCTGGTGCCGCCGTACACCCGGTTCAGCAGATATTCCGTGTCCATATCCGCTTGGCCGTCAGCGTTGAGCACGCCATTCAGGTACTCCTCCCGAAAGGAGAGAAAAGATTCATAGTCCGTCAGTCCCGCCGCCGAGGCCTCCGGGATAGAGGAGATCTGTTGGCCAAAGGAGGCGATCTCCTCGGCCAGCTGTCCGTCCAGCTGCGCCCGCTCCCCGGGCTCCAGGGTGGGGCCGTACTGCGCCACCCAGCCAGAGGCCAGATCGAACTGGGCCTCTGCATTGGGCCCGTTGCAGAAATATTCGATGTAGAACTGGGGGAACATCCAGTAGTACACCGCCCCCAGCAGCAGGATGGCCGCCAGGATGCCGGGCCGCCAGATCTTCCGCAGCTCCCATTTCAAAAGTTCCATCAGGACACGTCCTTTCTCTCAAACCAACGGAGGGCCAGCAGGGCTCCGCCGCCCCAGAGCAGCAGGTTCAGACCGCTTGCAATCGTCTCCTGCCAGGGGAGGACGGCGTTGAGCCCCAGCTCCGTGAACCAGGCGCTGCAGGAGAGCCAGACCATCACCGGCTGGAAGCAGGCGATGAGATACGCCGCCCACCAGCCCAGCTCCCCAAAGGCGGAGACAAGCCCCATCCCGCCGAAGCACAGGATCCCCAGCACCAGCGCGGCCAGATAGGGGCTTCGCACCAGCGTTCCGCACACCGACGCCAGCAGGGAGAACACCGCCGTCAGCACCGCCCCCAGGGCCAGGGCGGCGGCCAGGTACTGGGCCACGGTGAAGTCCCCCCAGGTGAGGAAGGGGCGCACCACCAGCATATCGGAGAAGTAGTTGAACTGGCTGGACACGCTGGCATCCCAGATACCGCCGTAGTCGTACAGCAGGAAATAGGGCACCAGGGTGCAGACCGCCAGCAGACCGTACAGCGCCGCCGACGCCGGGAGGGCCGCCAGCACCTTGACCCGCCGCAGCTTCCGTCCCGTCCGGGAGGAGCAGGCCAGGCCCTCCGTGCGGTGCATCCCCTCGTAGCCCAGCGGGTACAGCGTCCCCAGCATGGCCAGGATGGCGCTCTCGCACAGGACGGCCCGGAACAGGGAGCCGAAGAGGAACTGGTGGCTGCCGTAGGTGACGGGGCCCGCGTACAGGTCCATGGCCGCATCGGTCTCCGCCAGATGCGCCACCCGGCCAGCCAGCAGGCCATACTTAAAGGTCATCCACTTTACAGCCAGGGGCGAGCTCTCCACCACGCCGGTGTAGAAGTCCGAAAGCTCTCGGGTGTCGTATGTCTCGAAGATGTCCTCCATTCCGGTGACGGACTGGAGCAGCAGCTCCCGATTCTCCGTGGCGGGCATAGCGTCCAGAGCGGCAAGAAAATCTTCATCCACCCGCTGGCCCAGGGCCTCTGATACGGCGGACGTCTCGTTGAAGAGCGCCCGGTCATAGGGGGACAGACTGGCGAAGAGCAGGGCGTTGAAGGCCAGGCACAGCGCCAGGAACACCCACAGGGCCGGCAGGCGGAAGAGCTTCCGCCACTCATAGACCGCCAGATTCATGGCTGTCCCTCCCGGTAGATGGCGAGAAACGCGTCCTCCAGCCCCGGCGTTACCGGCGTCCCATTGGCGGGGGCGTCTCGCAGAGCACCCGGAGCACCGGGCCGTCCGCCCCCTGCCCCTCACTGAGCAGGAACTGCCCCGGGGCCAGGGGCGTCCCGGCGGGGAGCTGGAACACCTGGCCCTGGAACTGGGCGCAGATATGGGCAGGGCTGTCACAGCAGTAGAGGCGGTGGTCCCGGAACATGATGATCTGCCCGGCGATGGTCTCAATGTCCGAGACGATATGGGTGGAGAGGATGACGATGCGTTCCCCGGACAGGGCGTGGATCAGGTTCCGGAACCGCACCCGCTCCCGGGGGTCCAGCCCGGCGGTGGGCTCGTCCAGGATCAGCAGCTGCGGGTCGTTCAGCATGGCGGTGGCGATGCCCACCCGCTGGAGCATCCCACCGGAGAACTTCTTCATCTTTTTATCCGCCACATCGCCGAGCCCCACCGTCTCCAGCAGCTGGCCGATGCGGCCGTCCGCCTCCCGCCGGGGGATGCACTGGAGGGCGGCGGCATAGCGGAGGAACTGACGGGGCGTGTAGTTGGGATAGTACCCGAACTGCTGGGGGAGATACCCCAGCAGACCCCGGTACTCCGCCCCCAGAGCCTGGATGTCCTCCCCCTCCCACAGGATCTGGCCCCTGGTAGGGAACAGGAGGGTGGTGAGCATCTTGATGAGGGTGGTCTTGCCCGCCCCATTGGGGGACAGCAGGCCGTAGACGCCGGGGGTGAAGGTCAGGGAGATGTCCTCCAGGGCGGTAAAGCTCCCATAGGTTTTCGTGACGTGCTCAACGGAGAGCATAGCAGACGCCTCCTTCCATCGGGCGCCGGCAGAAGCGGCGCAGTTCCATGAGGTACAGGGTGATCCCGGCGGCTGCCAGCAGGCAGAACACCGCGGCGGGGACGGCCGTCAGCCACGCGGCTGCCCGGGGCCAGATCAGCGGCACCAGGCCCAGCAGAACCCAGCCGACCGGCGCCGCCAGCCACCCGGCAGGCCCCCGCAGCCGCTGGCACAGCAGGGAGAGGGCACCGTACAGAAACAGGCTGGCCAGGGACAGGGCCAGCATCCAGCCCAGGGGCATCTCCCGCCCGGTGAGGGCCCACAGCAGCAGATCTGCCGGGACACAAACCAGCACGGACACGCCGCCGAAGCACAGCATCCGCAGGGCCGCCACCATCCGGGCGGAGATTTGGAAGGTCTAGGCCCACTCCCAGAGGCCGGTCTGAAGGGCCTTCCAGCCGGTCAGCAGGGAGAGGGCGGCATACAGCAGGGGAGAGAACAGGAACAGGGCCGGCGCCAGGGAGCCGGTGGAGCTGGCCACAAAGAGGGCCGGCAGCAGGCACAGGGCCCAGATCAGCAGGGACAGGGCCAGGCAGTCCCAGGTGCCGAAGAACAGCGCCGGCGCGCCCACAGCCCGCAGGGTCTCCAGCAGCTCCCGCCCCAGGCTCGGCCGGGGGGGCAGGCCCGCGTCCAAAATGCGGGCAATGGCCCGCTGCTTTTCCGCCTCTGTGGGCATGGGAATTTTTTGATTATCCATCCGCTCCAAACTCCTTTCGCAGCCGCCCAATCAGGCGGTAGTAGCGGGATTTCACCGCCGCCTCCGGCTCCTCCAGGGCGGCGGCGATCTCCGGAAAGGTCTTTTCTCCGTAGATCCGCAGGCGGAACACCGCCTGTTCCCCGAGATCCAGGCCGGAGACATAGGACTCGATGGCCTCCAGCAGGGCCCGGTCATGGACGCGGGCCACGAAGTCCTCTGCCGCGGGGATCTCCATTTCCTCGATGGGAAGGGAGAACGGCCGGGCCCTGCGGCGGGCGTCGATGACCTTGTTGGCGGCGATGCGGTACAGCTAGGTGCGGAAGGACGCCCGTTCCGCCCGGTAGCCAGGCAATGCCCGCAGGACGGCGACGAAGATGGACTGGGTCAGGTCCATGGCGTCCTCCTTGCTGCCGGTCTGGCGGCAGACGAAGCGGTAGATCTCATCATAGTAGGATTGGATCAGATGCTCCGCCGCCTCCCGGGAATTCCGCCGCTGGATGGCTCTGATCCACTTTTGCTCCTGCTCCACTGCCTCACCGCCTTTCGTAGGTATATTCGTTCTTAGAGGCGCCGCCGTTTCAGAAGACAGAAAAAAATTCGGGGAGCGGCCAATAGAAAACGTCCGTCCCTGTCCGGGAGAAACCTGAAACAGGCCCGCCATACGGCGGGCCTGCTTTTTGTTCACGGATTTTCGGCACGCCTTTCCGCCGCGGGGCTGTCCTGCCTGACAGCAGATGTCAGGTGCCGCGCAGGCTTTCCGGCAGGGAGACCTTCAGAACCCGGGCGGGCCTGCCTTTTCCGCCGGAACGCTTTCCAACGGTCGTGATGCAGCCGGCTTCCTCAAGCCGGGTGATGATCCGGTTGGCGCTGCGGGTTGTGATGCCAAGGCGCGCGGCCATCTCCTCCGAGGTCATGGTGTCGCCCTCCTGCTGCAGGCTCTGGTTCAGCCGCATGAGGGTCTCTCTGCCGATGCCGATGCGGCGGATAAAGAACTCCGCGCTGCTGCTGCTGTCCTCAAAGCTGATGGAGGCAGCCGTTGCACGTTTTTCATCCTCCACCAGATAGGAGCTGCCGGCCCGGTCTGCGATGGCGTGATTGATGGCCATTAAGCAGCGGGATTTCGCCTCCAGCGTGGTATTGCCGACCCCCATGCCGATCCAGACCTTGTATTCGGAGCTGCGACGGCCGAACTGCATCAGCTTCCAGTGCTCCCCGTTTTTCAGGAAAACATTCATCAGCATATTGCGGGTTGTGACAATGAAGAAATGGTCGATACCGATTTCGAAAACGGCGGCCTCCATGCGCTGGGCTACGCTGTAGACCTTTGCCTTGAACTCATTCTGGTACTGCATCTTTTCCCATTCCCGGATAAAGAGATCCTGCACATCGTCGAAAACATAATTAAAGTGAATGGCGATCATGGCCAGCTTTCCCCTGTTTTCGCGGGCCGTAAATTCCTGAACCTGCAGATAGTAGATCTGTTCCCGGATCATCTCCTCGGCAGGATAGGTGCGGATACAGGGAATCCCCTCAGCCAGCAGCGGCTCCCGGACGTGCTCCATGCTGGTAAAGCAGGCGGATACCAGCCCCTGCCGGTAGCAGTCCCTGTGGAAATCCTGGACCTTTTTCTCGTAGCCGCCCTCTTCCGGATCGTATGGGGCCTGATAAATCTGCGCGTTGTGGACGCCGGCAGACTCCAGGACCTCCCGCAGGAGCTCGGGGCTGTACCGGTCCACGCTGATGGCGTGCAGATCACTGCCATAAACAGCAATGGCCTGCAAAAACGACTGCTGCGCAGCCGTTCGGCTGTGAGGCAGATATCCCCAGGGAATCCTGGGCCTGACCCGATGCCGCGCATAGGCGTAGTTGGTCGGGCCGGAGAAGAGGATCGCATCCACATCCTTTTGCTTCTGCAGCTTGGCCGCCAGTTCCCCGGATTCCTCATAAAATTCCGTGCAGCAGTAGACGAACTGTACGTCAGCCGCGTCTCTTTCTGCCACGTTTTTGACAATTTTCACGGTGGTTTCAGGCCCGATCACACCAATTTTCAAGGGTTTTCCTCCTTTTTCTACAGAATTAAAGACTTGATTTTCTATTTTGGACACTATTTTACACCTATTAAAGACACGCTGCAAGTGGTAATCTGCCTCTATAGTTTAAAGACAGCTGTCTTTAAGAGAAATACACCCCGGAGGAGGGATGCTATGAAACAGGAAACCATGTATGCGGAGCTGCTGGAACTGATTACCACAGACGCAGCGTCCGGAAAAGAGGCGGCCATTGCCCGGCGTCTGGCCGGCAAGCTGGAGAAACTGGGATTTACCGTCACTGCGGATCAGGCCGGAGAGACCTTTGGGGGCGAATGCGGCAACCTGCTGGGCGTGCAGGAGGGAACGCTGGACGGCGCCCTGCTCCTCTGCTCCCATATGGACCGGGTACCCAACGGCCTCGGGATCCGCCCGGTGGAGCGGGACGGAATCCTGTATTCCGACGGCACCACCATCCTGGCGGCAGACGACGTCTCTGGCATCTGTGCCATCTTTGAGGGGCTCCGCCGGGTGCTGACATCGGGAAAACCGCTGCCGCGGCTGGAGGTGTACTTCACTGTGGGAGAGGAGTCCGGCCTGTACGGCGCAAAGGCTACGGACGTCTCCCGGTTCCACGCCCGCCTGGGATATATCTTCGACTCCCCCGGACGGGTGGGACGGTTTGTCACCTCAGCTCCCGGCCATTATCACCTGGGGGCGGAGATCACGGGCCTGGCTGCCCATGCGGGCAATGAGCCGGAAAAGGGCATCGACGCCGCCAAGATCATGTGCGACATGCTCTCGTCATTGAAGCAGGGGCGTTTGGACGCGGTGACGACCGCAAACTTCCCGATTCTCTCCACCGGAAGCACCGCCACCAATGTGGTGTGCGACGCCGCCGCCTTCAGCGGAGAGGCCCGCAGCCGGGATCCGCAGAGGCTGGCGGACTATGTGGCCTATTTTGAGGCCCACTGCCAGAAGGTGGCAGAGAAGTGCGGGGCCGGCCTGAAGCTCGAGAAGATTGAGTCGTTCCTGCCGTTCCGGATCCCGGAGGAGGACGAGGTGGTACAGATCGCCAAGGCGGCGTGTGCCAGTCTGGGAATCCCCTGCAGCTTTGAGTCCGGCGGCGGGGGAATGGACGCAAACATCTTCAACGCCCGGGGGCTGACCACCATCGGCGTGGCCACCGGCTATACGAAGAACCATACGAAATCCGAGCAGCTGGTTCTGGAGGATTTTTACCGCTCCGGGGAGCTGGCGGCGGCCCTGATCGAGACGTTCGCAGAGCGATGCGTGGCCAAATAAATCCGTGTGTCTGAGTGATTTCAAGGAGGGAAATTGATATGGAAATGACTACTTATCAGGCGGTATTCGCGATTCTGCTCATCTTTTTTATCGGCGACTTTGTCGGAGCAGTCACAAAGGCGAAGATCTCCTCCATGTTCGTCATCATGATGGGCTTCCTGGTGCTGTTCCTCACCGGGGTCTATCCTGCCGACATCATGGAAATCTCCGGCTTTGCCAGCGTGGCGACGCTGGGCCAGTACTTCCTGCTGTTTAACATGGGTACATCCGTTGATATCCACGCCCTGAAAAAGGAATGGAGAACCGTGGCCTGCGCCATTGTGGGCATGGCGGCCGCCATCGTGGGCTGCGCCGTGGCCATTCCCATTGTGGGCAAGGAATTTGCCATCGTATCCGCCCCTGTTGTCAACGGCGGCATCGTGGCCACCACTACCATGGTGGACGCCGCCATGGGGAAGGGCCTGAATACGGCGGCGGCCCTAGCCACCTTCGTCTATGCCGTGCAGAAGTTCGTGGGCACCCTGCCCGCCTCCAACTGTGGGCTGAACGTGGCCAACAAGCTGGTGGCCGACATCCGCGCCAAGCACGCCGCCGACCCCAATTACAGCTGGTACGATGAGATTGCCGGTACCACCGCTGCCCAGAAGAAGACCTTCTTCTGGGAGAAGTACAAGAAGTACTACACCACATTCATCTGCCTGGCGGTTGCCGCCCTCATGATCCTGGTTTCCAACCTTCTCTCCAGCGCCCTCTCCAGTGTGGGCTTTACATACCTGAACATGTCCATCTGGTGCATGGTTCTGGGCATTGTCTGCCGCAACACAGGCCTGGTCCCCTCCAATATGCTGCGGGACTACGCCAAGGCCAACGGCTTCTTCTCTTTTCTGTCCCTGTGCACCATCATCCCGTCCCTGGCCAACGTGAACCTGGCGGATCTGCCTACCATTGGCTTTGCTGCCGTGGTGATCTTCGTGCTGGTGCTGGTCTTTACCTTTGTGGTGTTCTACCTCACCCCCGCCTGGAAGATCGTCGGCAGCAAGCAGCTGTCCATCGGCATCGCCATGTGCCAGCTGATCGGCTATCCCGGCACGGAGCTGATCGCCACCGAGATTAACAACGCCGTGGCCCAGACCCCCGAGGAGCGGGACGCCATCACCAACAAGATCCAGACGGCCTACGTCATCTCCGGCTTTACATCCGTAACCATCTTGTCAGTGGTGATCGCCAGTGTTCTGGCGGAATTCCTGTAAAGCGTTTTAGCTTTTCGGACGTGTGACCGATGTGTATTCAACATTTATTTTCAGACAGAAAGGTGATTCTTCATGCCGCAGTTTGATCCGCTGAAGTATTCCTACGCATCCCACCGCAATGTGGTCTACGCCAAGAAGGGAATGGCCTGCTCCACTTCACCCATCGCGTCCCAGGTGGGGCTGGACATTCTGAAGGCCGGCGGCAACGCCATGGACGCGGCCGTCGCCATGGCCACGACTCTGCCTCTGGTGGAGCCCACCGGCAACGGCCTCGGCTCAGACTGCTTCGCCCTGGTGTGGAGCGAGCAGGACCACAGGCTGTTCGGCCTGGACGGCTCCGGCGTGGCCCCCATGGCCCTCTCTGCGGAGACGGTCAGGGCTGCCGGCTACAACGCCGTCCCCGTCAACGGCTGGCTGCCCACCATGGTGCCCGGCGCCCCCAGCGCCTGGGCGGAACTGCGCCGCCGCTTCGGCACCAAGTCCATGGCGGAGCTGATGGCCCCGGCCATCCAGTACGCCCGGGAGGGCTTCTGCATCCCGGTGAACGTCTACAAGCAGTGGCGGGCCGAGGTGGTGCGCTTCACGGCCGCCGCGGAGAAGGAGCCTGAAGTCTACGGCCCCTGGCTGCAGTATTTCACCAAGGACGGAAAGACCTATGAGCCCGGCGACACCTTCAGGAACCCGGATTATGCCAAGACGCTGGAATCCCTGGCCGCCACGGACTGCGAGAGCTATTACCGCGGCGAGATTATGCAGAAGATCGTGGACTTCTCCAACAGGACTGGCGGCTTCTTCGCCGAGAGCGACTTTGAAACCTACCATGCCCAGTGGGTGGAACCCATCTCCGTCAACTACAAGGGTTATGACGTGTGTGAGATGCCCCCCAACGGCCACGGCATCACCGCCCTGATGGCCCTGAACATGCTCAAGGGCCTGGCGCTGGGCGATGACCGCGAGACCGCTGACGTCTACCACAAGATGATTGAGGCCACCAAGCTGGCCTTCGTGGACACGAAGAAATTTGTGGCGGATCCCCGCTACATGCGCACCAAGGTGTCCGACATGCTGTCCGACCGGTATGCCGACGTCCGCCGGGCCCTGATCACCGACAAGGCTGTCTACCCCGAGGCGGGGGATCCCTCCTGCGGCGGCACGGTGTATTTCTGCGTCGCTGACGGCATGGGGAATATGGTCTCCTTCATCCAGAGCAACTACAACCGCTTCGGCTCCGGCATTGCCGTGCCCGGAACCGGCATCACCATTCAGGACCGGGGAGCCAACTTCTCCCTGGATCCGGAGAGCGATAACTACCTGGAGGGCGGCAAGAAGGCCTATCACACCATCATCCCCGGCTTTTTGATGAAGGATGGAAAGCCTGTGGGCCCCTTCGGCGTCATGGGCGGCTTCATGCAGCCCCAGGGCCATGTTCAGGTGGTGGTGAACACGGTGGACTACCATATGAATCCCCAGGAGTGCCTGGACGCGCCCCGCTTCCAGTGGGTGGGGGAGAAGAAGGTCCAGCTGGAGCGGGAGGTCCCGGCCCATCTGGCCCAGAAGCTCTCCGACATGGGCCATCAGGTGGAGATTGTCAACTCCAACCTGGGGATGGGCCGCGGGGAGATTATCTGGCGGCTGGAGGACGGCACTCTGGTCGGCGGAACCGAGCCCCGGGCCGACGGGACCATTGCCGCCTGGTGAGCACGGTATTCTCCTGGGGAGGCCCCAGGAGCTGTGAGAACTGGATTTGAAAATCGGAATTGGCGCAGCCATGCCCCCCTGATGGAGCATGGCGCGCTTTTCCTGTCAATATATCGACGTGAGGAAGAGGGGTTTGAATTGTTTCGCGACCTGATCACATTGTATCTGCTGTTTTTCCGTATGGGCGCGGTCACCTTCGGCGGAGGCTACGCCATGCTGCCGATTCTGCGCAGGGAATTTATTCAGAGCCGCAGCTGGATGGACGAGGAGACCATCATGGATTACTATGCCCTCAGTCAGGGCCTGCCCGGTATCATCGCAATCAACGTCTCTGTGTTTATCGGCTACCGCCGCCGCGGCGTCCCCGGCGGTATTGCCGCCGCTCTGGGTATGGTTTCGCCCTGCATTATCATTATTTCCATCATCGCGTTCCTGCTGGCGGGCTTTCAGGACAATCCCTATGTCCGCCATGCCCTGGCGGGGATCTCTGTCTGCGTCATCGCCCTGATTCTGGATGCCGTCATCAGCCTGTGGAAAAAGGGCGTCAAGGACAAGGTGGGGCTTGCCATCTGCCTGGTGATGCTGGTTTTAAGCGTGTTTACCAGCATTTCCCCCATCCTGCTGGTCATTTCCTGCGCACTGCTGGGCATTGCCGTACGGACGCCCCAGCGCAGAGCTGAAAAAGGAGGGGAGAAGCCGTGATTTATCTGCAGCTGTTCTGGGAATTTTTCAAGATCGGCCTGTTCGCCGTGGGAGGCGGGATGGCGACGCTGCCATTCCTGCAGGAGCTGGCGGAGAAAACCGGCTGGTATCCGCAATCCCTCATCACGGATATGATCGCAATTTCAGAATCGACGCCCGGCCCCATCGGCATTAATATGGCCACCTATGTGGGATGCAATGTGGCGGGCATTTTCGGGGGAGTCGTGGCGACCCTGGGAGAGATCATCCCCTCTGTCATCATTGTGGTGATTGTCTCCAAATACCTGGAAAAATTCCGGGGGAGCAAGCTGGTCAACGACGCCTTTTACGGCCTGCGCCCGGCCGTCACCGGCCTGATTGCCGCCGCAGGGATCAGCGTGATCCAGGAGGCGTCTATCTTCCACTGGGACCTCTATCAGCAGACGGGGGAGCTGCTGGCCTTTTTTGACTTCAAGAAAATCCTCTATTTTGCCCTGGTGTTCTTTGCAATCAAGAAATTCAAAAAGCACCCGATCGTGTATATCGCGGCCTCCGCGGCCGTGGGCATCCTGCTGGCCTTCTGAGCTTCCGGCGCCACGCGCGGGAGGAAGCAGGCACCGCCATTCCGCGCCGGAGCCAGCATTTATCGCAGCATCCGACCCGCTTTGCGCGGCAGGCCCTGTGTTTTTCGGGCGCCGAAAAACGGCCGCCGCGGGGCCTCGAGCCCGGAAGATCCCGCCGGCGTATGGACGCTGGCTTGCCGGCATCAGAATTTCGGGCAGATAAAAGCACTCTGTGCCGCCTTGGGCGAAAACACAGAGTGCTTTTTCATCAGTCCGGATTTGGCTGCCGCAGGCCTCCGGGCAAGGAGGGGAGCGGCGGCACCGCAAACGCATGGTTCCGGAAGGCTTGAAAAGCTGCCGGAAGCAGGTCAGAACTTCAGCGCGAACACGACATCCCCCAAAGAGATCTGATCGCCGCTGCGCAGAACACTGGCCATCTCAATCCGGCTGCCATTGACGCAGGTGCCGTTCTGAGAGCCGAGATCCTCCAGATATACGGTCCCATTGGTCATGAAGACTCTGGCGTGCTGCCGGGAGACAGAGTTGTCTCCAAAGGGAATATCGCACGCAGCGTCCCGGCCGATGATCAGTTCGTGCCGAAGCGTGAACTCCAGGCCGCTCCCCTGATAGGCGCCCTGGAATATTTCGAGCCGCATGTAAATGCCGTCCTCCTCCGGCTGAGAGGGCTGCGGGACAGGGGCGGGCTGCGGAGCAGCTGCGGGAGAGGATTTCTTCCGCCGCAGAAGGAAAATCCCTGCGGCAGCGGCAAGTGCGACGGCAACGCCGATGGCTGGCAGCAGGATCATATGGGCAGAGGACTCCCCGGCGCTTTCGGAGGGAGCGCCGGCTCCTGCGGGAGCAGAGTCTGCAGCGGGGAGCTCAGCTTCCGGAGAGGAGGGGGGAAGGGGGGCAGGCTCCTCCTCCGCAGGATCCCCCGCCGTCTCGCCATCTGACGGAAACGGGATGGCAGTTGTCCCGCGGCATACCAGTTCCCCATCAGAGGCGAATGTGACAGAGAGCTGCGGCGTCCCGTCAGAGGGCGTGAAGCCCGAGAGGGAAAAGCTGGTGACATAGAGCTCGCCGGTCTGTGCCGAAAGGGAGGCCGCGGCCTCTTCCGCAGTGAGGCCATCGCCAACGACCTGATGGGTTCCGCCGGACGCCTCTGTCAGGGAGGCCAGGCTTTCCAGGGCGGCTGTATCTGTGCCGAAGCCCACCGAATGGAGCATCACGTCAGAAGCATTGACCCGCTCCAGAAGCTCCTCATAAGAGACACTGGCTCCCGGATCGTACTGCACCGCGTCAGACAGAACAATCAGGCCGCGGAGCTCATTTCCGGTGCGAGGCATGCCGTTGAAGCAGTCCAGCGCCTGGCTGATGGAGCTGTGGAGCCGGGTAACCGTCTCATCCATTGGGATGGCGGCCATTTCTCCGGCCAGATCCTCCGGGGAAACATCCTCCGCCAAGAGTGAAAAGGAGTCCCCGAAGGAGGCCAGAAGAAAGCGGGTATTCTCGCCGCCGGCAGCGGCCAGACTCTCAGCAAAGGCCACCGCATCCTCCCGGAAGGGGGGCATGGAGTTGGAGTTGTCCACCAGCAGCATCCAGGTCACAGGAAACCCCGCCTGCCGGACGGTTTCCAGAGTGCTGTCGGCAGGGAAGGTCCGGCCCTCGATCTCTGCGTCGGCCTTTGTGATGGGCTGGTCGGTCCCCGAGATCTCCACATAGGTGTAAACGTTGTCCTGATACACAAAAGCCCGCACCAGCCGGGCCGCGGCGGCTGCCTGGGCACCGGCCGCCAGCGCCAGGGACAATGCCAGGGCTGCGGCCAGAGAAACCATTCGTTTCATCCGCATTCCTCCACAAAAACGGCGATCAGAGAGAAATTGTCATTGCCCGGGGGCGTTCTCCGAATGTGGCGGAGCAGCATCCCCTCCGCCCACTCCTTCGGCGTATGGGCCTTACAGAGCTCAGCCAGAATCTCCTCATTGTAGACATACTCCCAGAACCCGTCGGAGCAGAGGAGGAAGGCGTCTCCCGCGGCCACATCCCCGTGCCCGGCCTCGGGGCGGCAGGGCTCCTTGCCCAGCACCCGCAGCAGACGGCTGCGGTCGTCATCGTGGTAGACATCCATGTAGGAGATCTCGCCGCCAAGGAATTTTTTGTAGGTGACGGAGTGGTCGGCGGTGACGCCGGCCGGCATCCCGCCCGAAAACCGGTAGAGCCGGGAATCCCCGATGTGGGCCCAGACCGCCTGGCTTCCCCGCAGGGACAGGGCCACGGCAGTGGTGCGCATTTCCTCCTGTCCAGGCTGCGCCTGCTGACGGAGGATCTCCTGATTGGCGGACTGGAACAGATCCAGCAGTCCGGTCTCATCCAGCGTATCCGCCTGGGAGATGCCGGTGAAGATGGCGTCTACCGCCGCGGCGGAGGCAACCTCGCCGCAGCTGTGTCCGCCCAGGCCGTCCGCCAGGACAAAGATGCCCTGCTCTGCCGAGGCCCGGAGGCTGTCCTCGTTATGTTCCCGGCCGCCGCGGTTTGTATAGGCGTAAGCGCTCACCTTCATGGCACTTACTCCAGATCCACATAGATGGTATTATCCACCTCACCCAGATAGAAGGAGCTCTTGGGCGGCAGCTTGGTGGGAGACTGGGGCTGAATCCGCTGGCCGCCAGCCAGGAAGGTGCCGTAGGTGGAGTTGAGATCCGTCACGACGAAGACGTTTTCCCGCTCGTCATAATAGACCTGGCAGTGGTGGGAGCTGACGCCCGGTGTGCCGTCCTGATACACCAGGCGGCAGGTGGCGCTGTCCCGGCCGATCTGCACCGGCTGCTGATGGTGCAGCTGCACCACAAGCCCGCCATGCTGGGGAGACATGGAGCGAAGCACCGGGGAGCCGGACGGCTTTTCCGCTGCAGCAGCGGGGGCGGGCTTCTTCTTCCGCGCCAGCGCCACAATCACGATGACGGCTGCGACCACCACCACGGCGGCAATGCCCACATAGAGCATGGTGCTGCCGGAGGAGGAGCCGCTGTACAGGGAGTAGGCGATGTTATTCCGGTCCAGCATGGGCAGGACCTCGCCAACGCTGACCGCGTAAAACAGGTTTTGATCCAGGTTGGAGGCAGCGGTATTGATGCCCAGCACCGCGCCGTTTCCGTCGATCAGGGGGCCGCCGGAGTTGCCGCCGCTCATGGCGGTATCCGTCTGGATCAACTGGCGGCCGGTGCCGCTCTCTGTCAGCAGGCGGCCGATGCTGCCGGCAGTGACGGTGGCGTCGTCCGGGCTGAAGGAGTTCACGGCCTGCACCGTCATATCCGCCGCCAGCGGATACCCAACGGCGTAGACCTCGTCGCCCAGCATGGTGTCCTCCACCTCCCGCATCTGGAGGGCAGAGCGCTTGTCAGTAGGCTCCTCCAGGCGAAGAACGGCGATATCCTTTTCCACGTCATAGTCCACCAGGTATGCCTCTTCCTCTTCATCCTGGTCAAAGAGCACATGGAGTTCTCCGCCGCCCAGGGCCTTGCCGGCAAGAATGAAATCATCCACTACATGGCAGTTGGTGACGATGTACTCCGGATCCTCCCCAGGCGTACCCACAAAGAAGCCGGTGCCGCGCCAGTAGTTCATGACGCCGTTTTCGTCCGGAGCGCCGGTTCGGATCAGAACAATCCCGTTGAGCGTTTCCTGATTGAAGGCCGCCATGGACGGCACCGCCAGGGCTGCCGCCAGTACAGCCGCCAGCAGCGCCGCGGCCAATTTCCGCAAAATAGTCATAGTCCTCTCTCCTGTCTTTTTGTTATTGATAGGCGATCATGACGCCTGTGTAGTTGTCCTGAGCAGGCAGGGCCTTTTCCAGCACCATGGTCTCCAGCAGCCGGCAGCCCTCGTCCGGGGACAGGGACATGGCCTCTCTCAGCTCAGGGACGCTCAGCACGCCGCTGATCCCGTCGGAACACAGCAGGATCACATCTCCCGGCTCCAGACGCCAGGGCCGCAGGCTCTGGTCCACAAGCTCCAGGTGGTCAATCCCCACAAAGGCGGTAAGCCGCCGGGCGTCCTCATCCTGCTCCGCCCGCTCTTTCCGGATGGGCTCCTGATAGAGCTCCTCCAGATACAGGTCATTCAGGCAGGTATGCTCCCGGTTCAGCTGGAAGACGCAGTCCCCCCGCTTGAGGAAGATGGCGCTGTCCCCCACGCTGATCCAGTGCAGCTTGTCGCGCAGAAGCCGCACCGCCACGGCCGTGGTTCCGCTGTGCCCCTGAAACCGCTGGAAGATCCCGTCGCTTGCAGCCAGGATCCCCTCCCGCAGCTGCTGGGGGACGTCACCCTCCTCCAGAAGGGAGCGGAAGAGCTGTATGAGGGCCTCCACCGCGGCTTCGCTGGCCTCATTGCCGTCAGCCATGCCGCCCATGCCGTCCGCCACCACGGCGAAAAGCCCCTGGCGGGCCAGCGCGTCCGGATCGGAGACATTGCAGAGGGCGAAAGAGTCCTCCTGCCGTTCCCGCTGGCCGACGCCCTGCACATTGCCCACCTGAAGGGCGGGACGCCGGGACACCGGAAGCTCCACAGTGGCGCCGTCCTCCGTCACCCGGCGGGCACGGCCGAAGAGCCGATCAAACATCCCCATGGTCCTTCTGCTCCTCCTGCTTCCAGGTGAAACGTTCGCCGCAGAGCGGGATGAACAGCAGCTTGGTCTCGCCGAAGTCGATCAGGTCATAGGCCTGCAGCGGTGTGGCGGAGAATACTTCCTCGCCGTTGAGATAGATGATATTCCGCCCGTCCCCCGGCAGCAGGTTGAACCGGTTGTTCCGGTCGCTGTAGCTGATCTTGGCGTGATTTTCCATGGAGATGGTCCGGTCGCCGGTGATGGTGATATCCATTCGGTCGCCCCGGCCGATGGCGTTGATGCCGCCCCGGATGGTATAGCTCTTGCCCCGGCTGGGGCCCTCCACACAGGCCAGCCATCCCACCACCGGGTCGAAGCCCATCTTCTCCTGCATCATGCCCACGGTCTTGCCGGCATCCAGGACGCTGGGGCCGTGAAACTTAGGCGGCGCGGTGGGCTCCGGCGCCTCAGGGGGGATGGGGGCGGGCGGCGCATAGCCTCTGGGGGGCATGGTCTTCTGGGGGGCGGTCACCGGGATGGAGCCCTGAGGCGCGTAGCCCTTGGGCGGCATGGTCTTGGAGTCCGCCGTTACTGGGATGGCGCCCGCGGGAGCGGAGGGCTGCTGCGGCGTGAGGGGCGCCGTCTTTTGCTCCGCTGTCACCGGCACGGCGGAGAGAGGCGCGGTGCGGCCCGCGTCCGTCACCCGGATGGGGGCGGTGCGGCCCGCGGCCGCCACGGTGATCTGCTGGTTGTTCTTGCAATAGGGACAGGTGGGGTATTTCTCCGGGTCATAGAGATGCCCCCGCCCGCATTCGATCTGGGCCATTTGGGATTCCTCCTATTACAATAAATTTGGACAGGAAAGCCGGGCAGCCAGTCCGGCTTTC
>CAMMCS010000002.1 GCA_946494635.1 uncultured Oscillibacter sp.
AAGGCAAGGCAAAATCGGCGCTTGCACCGATACGCCGACCCCCGTCGCGCGGAGGCACGAACGTGCCGTAGCGCAATAAAGCGATTTTTTCTCTTCCACCGGGCGCGGCGCATTCTCTTTTTGTCAAGAACAAAAAGAGAATGGGGGGTGCATTGCCCAGCTGGCAACCCAGCTGAATCCTCCGGGCGGTTGATAACCGCCCCTACGCCCCCGCCGGAAGCGATTCCGGCATCAGCCCCTCCCCTGCGGGAGCAGAACTCACCCAGCCGGCCGGTTGACCTTCAGAACGCCGGAAATCTGGTTCAGCTTGTTCATGACGGACTTCAGCTGCGCGTCGTCCTTCACCCGGATCTCCAGCCGGAAGATGGCAAACTCATCCTCCGTGCTGCGGGAGTTGATGCCCAGCACGAAGGTGTTGGTGGTGGAGAGGGCAGCGGAGATATCCAGCAGCAGCCCCTGCCGGTCCTTGCACACCACCTCCAGGATGGTGGGATAGTTGTCGTTGGTGTCGCTGCCCCAGGAGACCTTGATCCACCGGCCCTCCTGGCCCGGCTGGTGCCGCTTCTCCTCCGAGGCATTGGGACAGTCGCACCGGTGGACGGACACGCCGTAGCCCCGGGTGATGAAGCCGATGATGTCGTCCCCCGGCACCGGGGTGCAGCACTTGGAGAACTTCACCAGGCAGTTGTCCAGCCCCTCCACAATGATGCCCTGCTCGCTTTTCACCCGCTTGGGGGCGGCGGGCTGCTTGGCGGGATCCACCGGCTTGGCCTCCGCCAGTTCCTCGGCGGACTTCTCTGCCTGGTGGAGCTTTGCCACCCGGTTCAGCTCGCCCTGGATCCGGCTGACTGCCTTCTGGGCCGTAAAGCCGCCGTAGCCGATGGCGGCGTACAGGTCGTCCAGAGAGCCGTAGGACACCCGCTTCAGCACCACCGGCAGCATCTCCGGCGAGAGGACATCCTTCATGGAGATGCCGCAGTGCTTCAGCTCCGCCTCAAAGGCGGCCCGGCCGTTGGCGATGTTCTCCTCTTTCTTCTCCTTTTTGAACCACTGGCGGATCTTGCTGCGGGCCTCGCTGGACTTGGCGATCTTCATCCAGTCCCGGCTGGGGCCCTTGGCGTTCTTGGAGGTGAGGATCTCCACGATGTCGCCGTTTTTCAGCACATGGTCCAGCGTGACGATCCGGCCGTTGACCTTGGCGCCCACCATCCGGTTGCCCACGGCGGAGTGGATGGCGTAGGCGAAGTCGATGGGGGTGGCACCGGCTGGGAGGTTCTGCACATCCCCGTTGGGGGTGAAGACGAACACCTCGTCGGCAAACATATCCACCTTCAGGGAGTGGATATAGTCCTCCGCGTCCGCGCCCTCCTGGTTTTCCAGGAGGCGGCGGACCCACTCGTACCGCCCTTCGGTGCCGGCCCCCTGGCCGTTCTGCTTGTATTTCCAGTGGGCGGCTACGCCGTACTCGGCGATCTCGTGCATCTCACGGGTGCGGATCTGCACCTCAAAGGGCAGGCCGTCCGCGCCGATGACCGTGGTGTGGAGGGACTGGTAGCCGTTGGGCTTGGGCGTGCCGATATAGTCCTTGAACCGGCCCAGGATGGGCTTGTAGAGGTCGTGGACCACACCCAGCACGTTGTAGCAGTCCCCCACCGTGTTCACAATCACCCGGAAGGCGAACAGGTCAAAGATCTCATCCAGGCTTTTGTTCTGGCTGAACATTTTCCGGTAGATGGAGTAGGGGTGCTTCACCCGGCCATAGACGATATGCTCGATGTTCAGCTCCTTCAGCCGCTCGTCAATCTGGATCTGGATGCGGCGCATGAAGTCCTCGTATTCCTGGTGCTTTGCCTCCAGCTTGGAAACGATTTCCTCATATCCCACCGGGTCCAGATATTTCAGCGAGAGGTCCTCCAGCTCCCACTTGATCCGCTGCATACCCAGCCGATGGGCGATGGGGGCGTAGATCTCCATGGTCTCCAGGGACTTCTGCTTCTGCTTGGCCGGGGACTGGTACTCCATGGTCCGCATATTGTGGAGCCGGTCCGCGATCTTGATGAGGATGACCCGGATGTCCTTGCTCATGGCGATGAGCATTTTGCGGAGGTTCTCCATCTGCTCGTCTTCCTTGGTGGCGTACTGGATCCGGGTCAGCTTGCTGACGCCCTCCACCAGGTCGGCGATGGTGGGGGAGAAGAGCTTGGAAACCTGCTCGTGGGTGGCGGGGGTGTCTTCAATCACGTCGTGGAGCAGGGCGGCCTCAATGGACTCACTGTCCAGCCGCAGCTCCTCCGCCACGATCTGGGCCACTGCCAGCGGGTGGATGATATAGGGCTCTCCGCTCTTGCGCTTTTGATTTTTATGGGATGCCTCCGCGAATTCAAAGGCAGCGCGGATGTGCTGAAAGTCTGCTGCCGGGTTGTAGGCGCGGATGGTTTTTTCCAGATTGTCATACTGTTCCTGAATGGTCATGACAAGGCACCTCCATTCCGGCCGGCGGAATCCTCCTCCCGCAGCCGGGACAGGTAGGGACAGGCGAACAGATCCACCTTCCCCTGGATAGGATTGAGCGCAAGGGTCATCTGATCCCCCTGGAGGGACAGGGAAATCAGCCCCCGCTCCTGAAACACGGCCAGGGCCAGCGCGGCGCGGAGGAAGCTTTCCCCGCCTCCGCAGGCGGCGGCCAGCCGCCGCAGAAGCGGCAGGGTGTCCGTCTCCGCCTTCCCCTGGCGGAGACGGCGGTCCAGCGCCGTCCAATAGGCGGCGAACTGCCCCCGGGAGGCCTGGAGCCGGGCCCGCTCCTGACTGGTGAGGGGGCTTCCCTCCATCAGCCGGCGGAGCAGATCCAGGTCCGCCGCCTCGTGGCGGCTGGGCGTCAGGGAGGGGCGGATGTCAATGAGCTGCAGCTGCAGGGTAGTGGTGCCCCGGAAGGTGTTGGCCTGGAGATAGAAGGCCGCGTCCACCCGGGAGCCGGTAGCCACCCCGCACTCCTCCTCCGTCATGGAGAAGAAGATGGCGTCAAACCGGCAGGGGCCCTTGGAGAGGCGGAATTTCAAATGCTTTCCCTGCCCAACGGGCTGCAGGGCGTCCACTGTGGCGCCAAGCAGGGCAAACACGGGACGGGGATTGCCGGCGCCATAGGGCTCCAGCTGATCCAGCTGCTCCACCTCTGCCAGCGTCACCTCCCCGGGGCAGGTCAGGGGCACGTCGATATCCAGGCAGGACACCGCCCGCTCTCCGCCGGAGGCGGAGCGGACGCAGCGGTTCATCCGGGCCCGGAAGGCATCAATGTTCTCCGCCTGAATGGTGAAGCCGGCGGCCAGCTCGTGGCCGCCGAAGCCCTCCAGCAGATCGGAGCAGGACTCCAGCGCCGCAAACAGATTGAAGCCCCCGTAGGACCGGCAGGAGCCCTTGCCCACCCCGTCCTTCACATGGATCATGAAGCTGGGGCAGGCGTACTTCTCGCTGAGGCGGGAGGCTACAATGCCCACCACCCCCTGATGCCAGCTCTCGCTGGAGAGGACCAGCGCGCTGCGGTCCTCCGCCGGGAGCCGGGCGATTTTCTCGGTGGCGTCAGCGCAGATGGCCTGCTCCACCTCCTGGCGCTGCCGGTTCAGATCGCAGAGCTTTCTGGCCAGGGACTCCGCCAGGGCGGGATCGCTGGTCTCCAGCAGGTCCGCAGCCAGGTCCGCTTCCCCCATACGGCCGGCGGCGTTGATCCGGGGCGCAAGGATAAAGCCGATTTGGATGGAGGTGATGGGCTTGCCCAGGAGGCCGACCTCCTTCAGCAAGGCGTGGATCCCCACGAAATCCGTGTGGGGCAGGGCCTCCAGCCCGCAGGAGACGATGGTGCGGTTTTCCCCCTCCATCCGCATGACGTCGGCAATGGTGCCAATGGCCGCCAGGGAGCAGTACCGGGCGAACAGGGAATCCTCCCGGCTCTCGCCGCCCAGGGCCAGCACCAGCTTCAGCGCCACGCCCACGCCGGCCAGATGCTTGAAGGGATAGGGGCAGTCCGGCCGGTGGGGATCCACCACCGCGCAGGCCGCGGGCAGCTCCTCCTTGCACTCGTGGTGGTCGGTGATGACCACGTCCAGCCCGATGGAGGCGGCAAAGTCCACCTCCGCGTTGCCGGTAATGCCGCTGTCCACAGTGATCATCAGGGTGGCGCCCTGGTCCCGAAGAGCCTGGATGGCATCCCGGGACAGGCCGTATCCCTCTTCGATCCGGCGGGGAATATGCCGCAGGCACCGGACCCCGCAGTTTTTCAGATAATCCATCAGCAGGACGGTGGAAGTGATGCCGTCCACGTCGTAGTCACCAAAGACGGCCACAGTCTCCCTCCGGCTGATGGCCAGCTGAATCCGGGCGACGGCCTTTTCCATGTCCCGCATCAGCATGGGGGAGATGGAAAGGCTTCGGTCCCGCTCCAGCGCCTCTGCCGCGGCTTCTGCGGTGACAACGCCGCGGGCTGCCAGCACAGCGGAGAGAAGGCAGGGATATCCGGCGCTTCGGAGGAGGGCGACAGCCTGCTCCGCCGGAGCGGCAATATTCCACTTTTTGAATTTCACGGCGCCATCCCCCCTTTCTGAAGACGATAAATGCCATTGTAACTAAATTATTATACCAGCCAGGGGGCAAAACGTAAAGGCTTTTCTGCATTCCGACAAGCTTCGTTTGACGAGAACGGCAAATTCTGATAAAATACCATTCCAACAGGGGGCCTTTCCGGCTTTCTGCTGAAAAAAGAGACGAAATTTTGCGCCAAAGGAGCGAAGAACGACCGTATGAAAAAGAGACTGCAAGGAATTTTGGCCTGCGCCCTGCTGTGCGCCCTGCTGGCAGCTGCGCTGCCGGCACCGGCGTCCGCGGCAGATTTTGCCGACGTACCGGCGACCCACTGGGCGGCGGAGGCCATTGACCGGGCGGCAGAGCTGGGCATCATCCGGGGCCAGTCAGCCTCCCGCTTCGGCCTGGGGCAGCCCATGACACGGGGGGCGTTTGTGACGGTGCTTTGCCGCCTGTTCGGCTGGGAGATGATCACGCCGGAGCAGGGATCCTACACGGACAATCAGGACAAGGACGCCGGCTACTACAGCGCGGTGGAGACCGCCAGGGCCCATGGCGCCATCACGGACCAGACGGATACCTTCCGCCCGCGGGACGCCATTACCCGGGAAGAGCTGGCAGTGATGCTGGTGCGGGCCATGGGCTACGGCACCATCGCCGGGCTGGCGCAGGATCTGCCCATCCCCTTTCAGGATGTGACGACCAATGTGGGCTATGTGGCCATGGCCTATGAGCTGGGCCTGATCAAGGGCACCAGCGGCAGCAAGTTCTCTCCGGACAGCCCCGCCACCCGGGAGCAGGCCACGGTGATGCTGATGCGGCTTTACGACGGCTATCACACGGCTGCGCCGGAGCGGATCGGAATTGCCGATGCCGCGGAGGAGCTGACGGACCTGACCGGATACGAGGCTGTGGCAGTGAATGGCGGACGGCTGATCCACGCCGGAGGGACCCGCCTGACCGGCCAGCCGGAGGCGGAGGCGGCCGATGCCCTTCGGGAGGCTGCGGAGGCGGCCGGCGCCGCGCCGCTGCTGTATCTCACTGCCACGTCCTCCGTCCTGCGGGGGGACCCGGAGGATACGGCCCGGCTCCTCGCCCAGGCCGTGGAGGATGGGGGCTATCAGGGCCTGTTCCTGGACGTGGAAAAGCTGCAGAGCGGGCAGAAAAAGGAGTACACGGAGCTGGCGGCGGCTGTGCGGCAGGCGCTGGGGGACAAGACCCTCTACCTGATGGCGGAGGCCCCGGTATGGCAGGGCACGGCGTATGACGGCTATGACTATGGCGCTCTGGCGGAGCTGGCGGACCGCCTGGTGATCCGGGTGGCTCCCTATGAAAGAGAGACGGCGGAGTTCCCCGTGGCGCCCATGGAGCCGCTGGAGGAGGTCTACTATGCCCTGGCGGAGCTGCGGGAGCAGGTGGACGGCTCCAAGCTCAGCCTGCTGCTGACCACCACCGGGTCTGCCTGGAACGGTAGCCGCTCCACAGGGGAGATCTCCGCGGCGGAGATCAAGGCGCTGCTGGACGCGCCCAAAACCCAGAGCTATTATGCGGACCGCTATGCCTGCGCCTATCTGACAGCAGAGGATGGCGCCGCAGTCTGGTATCTTGACGGCAGGGCTGCCCGGGAGCGGGTCCGCATGGCGGCCTTCTTCGGGGTGGATCAGGTGTGCCTGAGCGACCTTGCGTCTGTGGCGGACTACGACAATTACTCCCTGCTCTCCGGCCTGAACTGACGGCCCCGGATTCCAGAGCGCATGATGAATGACAGCGCCGCCCCGGATCTGCCGGGGCGGCGCTGCTGCCGTCTTGAGAGATAAAAGGAGCGGCCTGCTTACAGGAACTTCTGCATCCCGTCGGTGGCCTGGGAAATGTCTGCGCTGATGGTGACGGTGAACTTGATGTTGTTGCGCTCACCAAAGGCGTCCAGCCAGTTCAGGAAGGCCTCTGTGTCCTTGTCCACATCCCGGCCGATGGCCCGGCACAGGCTGTCAATAAACACATGGGAGATGTCGTAGTTGCCCGCATACAGACCGCTGATAAAGCCGCGGAACATGTCGTAGCTGTTCAGCTTGTATTCCGCCGCGTCGATCAGGCGGATGTGGTAGTGGATGTCGTATGTCAAGTTGCGGTTGGCCTCGATGCAAACCACGTTGCCGGGCTCGTCCTTCGCCGCGTTGTTGATCAGTTCAATGAGCTGCTTGGTCTTGCCGGAGCCCTTCGTGCCCATAATCAGTCTGACCATAAGAATCACTCCTGTCAATGAAATTCGCTGGGGGGAGATTTGGTATGTTAAGCATACCACAAGATCCGGTGAAAAACAATGCAGAAATCAAGATTTAATCTTTGTTCATAATGGAGATTGACAGCAGCGGGGGAATCCGGCCCCGCCCCGCCGGACGGATACGCCCGGCGGGGCGCCTGGAGCTGTCCGGATCCGGGGGCCGGCTCATTTCCCCAGCTTGCTCTCCAGCTGGGACCGCCGGTCCTCGTATCCGGGTTTGCCCAGAAGGGCGAACATGTTTTTCTTGTAGGCCTCCACGCCCGGCTGATCGAAGGGGTTCACATCCAGCAGGTACCCGGACAGGCCGCAGGCATATTCAAAGAAGTAAATCAGCTCGCCCAGGTCGCCGGGCGTCTTTCCGGCGGTCTCCACGATCAGGTTGGGAACGCCGCCCTCGGTGTGGGCCAGCAGGGTGCCCTCCATGGCCCGGTCCCGGATAAAGTCCATGGACTTCCCGGCCAGGAAGTTCAGGCCGTCGCCGTCCGCCTCGTCAGCGGGGACATTCAGCTGCCGATCAGAGGGGCCGAGCCGCACGACGGTCTCAAACATCAGCCGCTTGCCCTCCTGGATGTACTGGCCCATAGAGTGGAGATCCGCCGTGAACTCCACACTGGCGGGGAAGAGGCCCTTGCCCTCTTTTCCCTCACTCTCGCCGAAAAGCTGCTTCCACCACTCCGCCATGAACCGGAAGGCCGGATCGTAGCAGGCCAGAATCTCCACGGAGCGGCCGGAGCGGTAGAGCTCATACCGGATGGCGGCATAGCGCCAGGCGGGGCTCTGGAAGGAGCCGTCGGCACAGGCCTCCATCATCCGTGCGGCACCGGCCATCAGCTCCGTGATGTCCACGCCGGCCACGGCGATGGGCAGCAGGCCCACGGCGGTGAGGACGCTGTAGCGGCCGCCCACGTCATCGGGAACCACGAAGGTCTCCCAGCCCTGGCTGTCCGCCAGGGACTTCAGGGCGCCCCGGGACTTGTCGGTGGTGGCGTAGATCCGCTCCTTTGCCCCCTCCGGGCCGTACTTCTTCTCCAGCGCCTCCCGGAAGAAGCGGAAGGCCACGGCGGGTTCCGTGGTGGTGCCGGACTTGGAGATCACGTTGACAGAGAAGTCCACGTCTGCCACCAGATCCAGGACCTCTCCCAGTGAATCGGAGGACAGGCCGTTGCCCACGAAGTAGATGTTGGGGGTGCCCTTCTTTTTCAGGTTGTAATTGGGGGAACACAGACATTCGATCACGCCGCGGGCACCCAGATAGGACCCGCCGATCCCGATGACCACCAGAGCCTGGGAGTTGGATTGAATACGGGCTGCGGCGGCCTGGATGCGGGAGAACTCCGCCTGGTCGTAATCCCGGGGCAGATGGACCCAGCCGGTGAACTCTCCGCCTGCGCCGCTGCCGGACTGAAGCTTCTCATGGGCGCGCTTCAGGCGGGGGGACAGGACCTCCTCGTAGGGCAGGGGCAGAAAGGTTTGCAGTTGAAATGATCTGACATCCAGCATGATAACAGGGCCTCTCTTTCGTAAAGCTGCGGAATTTGCAAGCCTATTATACCATGCCTGAAAACCGGACACAAGGGAAAGCGGTCGCAAACTGTCAAGAGAAGCAGAGAAGCGGAGCCCCGGTGCCCCGGCGCGTCCCCGCCTCTGCCTGAGGGGAAGCAGGGGGGCTGCGCTTTCGGCGGAGGGGAGACAGAGCCGGCCGGCTCAGGCGGAGAGGAAGGCCGTCCGCAGCACCCGCAGAAGCATCTGGCCGAAGGTGACCCGCGGGACATCCTCCCCCGCCAGCAGGGGCAGCTCCGCGACCACCTGGCCGTCCCCGGCGGTGACGGTGAGGGTGCCGATCCGGCTGCCCGCGGCCACGGGCGCCTCCAGAGACTCCGGCAGGGAGACGGACTGGTGCAGATCCCCTGCCAGGGCCTTTTCCAGCAGCAGGTGGGTGTCCTCACCCAGAACCGGCTGGACGGTGGCCTGGGTTCCCAGGGACACGGGCACCGGCGGCAGAACCGACTCCGGAACCACGTTTTCCAGGGCATAGGAGGCGAAGCCGTAGTTCAGAAGGGCCTGGGCGTCGGCAAACCGCTGGGCGGAGGTGGCGTCCTTCATAATGACGGCAATCAGCTCCATCCCGTCCCGCTCCGCCGTGCCGGAGAGACAGTACAGGGCACTGTCGGTGGAGCCGGTCTTGAGGCCGGTGGCCCCTTCGTAATAGCGGATCAGGCGGTTGGTGTTTACCAGGGAGGAGGCGCCGTCCCGCAGGGTGTCCATCCAGATGGTGGTGTACTGGCGGATGTCCGGATGGTTCCGGATCAGCTCCCGGCTCATCAGGGCGATATCGTAGGCGGAGGTGACGTGGCCCTCTGCCGGCAGGCCGGTGGCGTTGCAGAAGTGGGTGTCCGCCATCCCCAGCTCGGCGGCCCGCTGGTTCATCTTCTCCACAAAGGCCTCCTCGCTGCCGGAGACCGCCTCCGCCAGGGCCACGGCGCAGTCGTTGGCGGAGACCACGCATACGGCCTTCAGCATGTCGCTGACCGTCATCTGCTCGTTTTCCTTCAGCCAGATCTGGCTGCCGCCCATGGAGCAGGCGTGGGCGGAGGCGGTGATGATGTCATCATAGTGGAGCGCCCCGCTGTCAATGGCCTCCATGGTCAGCAGCAGCGTCATCACCTTGGTGACGCTGGCGGGCTCCAGCTTGGCGTGTTCGTCCTTTGCGAAGAGAACGGTGCCCGTCTCCTTTTCCATCAGCAGGGCCGACGGCGCGGACACCTCCAGGGCCTGGGCGCTGCCGCAGAGCGCCAGCAGGGCGCACAGCAGCACAATGATTTTTTTCATGGTGAACCCCCTTTGCTTCTGCCCCCGCCAGGCGTGTGCCGCCGGGCGGGGAGCTGTTTCATTGGTAGAATTTATGAGGCCCGGGGGACATTCATGCCAAGCGTCAATTTTCGGCTTGCAAAATGAAAACATGTCTGCTATAATAATCCTCGACTTCCAAATGCGGCTGCGGCCCGCTGGCAGAAGGGCGGCTTTTCGGACTTCGCGCCCGGCGGGGGAAAGCCTGGCGTTTCAGGGGGACGGCGGCTGCCGCAGGCGTGGCCGGACGACCGCCGGAACGTGGATGGAAGCGTGACAGGATTTGAGATGCAGGGTTGGTATATCGGTATTACAGCGGCTTCCCAAGCCGTTAAGGCGGGTTCGACTCCCGTACCCTGCTCCAGCTCGTCGCAAGCGATATGCCGCTTGCGACGAGCCTTTTCATTTCATTATAGAGCTCATCGCGCGCATTGTGCCGCGCCTCGCTTCCAAACCGAACCCGCTTCGCTGGGCCCCGGTTTGGGGCCGCCGCTTCGCAGCGGTTTTGCCTGACCTTGAAAGAATATCGATTTTAACCATCCCGTCCAGAAAGAAAGACAGGCTTTTTAGCCTGTCTTTCTTTTGGGGGTTCGCAGGCCGCGGGCCCGCACCGCCCCTTCCCTGCCAGTCCGGCCCATGCCGCCGGACTCAGACGGGCCGGGGCTGGCGCCTGCGCTTTCAGGGGCGCCTCCTGGCCACCACCACAAATCGGCCGTTGTCCGTATGGTAGCTGCAAGTCGTTAATGTCAGAAGCTGGTCGCCGTACTGCGCCGTGACCCCGGTATCATATAGGGCGGCAGCTGCCGCCTGTGACACATATTCCTGAAACCGGTCAGGGTTGCGCAGGTCCGTATATTGGTAATAGCGGAATACGTTCTGGTCATTGGAATCGTACACGTTCGAGTAGAACGCGGCCATGATCTCGTAGGTGCCCTCTTCAAACAAGGTGTCAAAGCGAATGACCGGATGCGCTTCATAAAAGTCCGGCTGGGCATAAGAGAGAAGGGTGGCAAACATGGTGCCGCTGCGCATGTTATGTCCATAAATCAGGTAATTTCCGCCGCCTTCCGTGCAGCTTCCATCCAAAAAAGGAACGCCGCTGCCGGACGCACTGCGGTCAAAGGCTCTCTGAAGATAGAACTCCGGGTCATCCGGCGTATGCATAACAGGATAGTCCAGCTTTGTTCCATCGATTTGCACCCAGCCGAACAGGTCGGGATTTTCCGCATAGAGCACCGCATATCCCGGGAGCATCGCAGGCGCCGCCGTTTCATCCGGGGAAGGGGAAGAAGCGGCGGATGCCTCATGGACCTGCTCCTCCAACGCTTCAAAGGTGGCCTCCTGCGTCTGGCTTGCTGCCATGTAGGCGGCAAGCTTGAAGGCGGAAATGGAAAAAACGCCCAGGAACAGAAGCAGCGCCAGCATACAGAGTGTCTTTTTGCGTTTCATTTGTCTCTCCTTGGAGAGGAGGCGGCAGAGCAGGACGATGATCCTGCCTTGCCGCCTCCGTTTCTCATTTCACATGCTTCCCCCGGTATGCGCTCTTCTTCAAAACAACCGCTGTTGTGATGATGCCGGCGCCGGAAATCAGCAGGAGTGCAAGCCACAGCGTCAGATTGGCTGCATCCCCGGTTTGAGGGGTGTCATCCGGACGGCCCGGGTCGTCGGGAGCGTCCGGCCCGCTGGGGTCACCCGGGGCATCGGGATCGCCCGGATCGTCCGGAGTATCGGGATTATTGGGATCGCCCGGATCACCGGGATCTCCGGGATCATCCGGGTCGTCGGGATCGCCGGGATCATCGGGATCATCCGGGTCGTCGGGGTCGTCCGGGTCATCGGGGTCGTCCGGGTCATCGGGGTCGTCCGGGTCATCGGGGTCATCGGGGTCATCGGGGTCATTGCCGCTGCCGTCCGTCCACACGAGGACAAACGGGGAAAATCCGCCCTCTTTGATCGAGAACTGGATGCCATATGCGGTTTTCTCAAGCTCGATCTGCTCAATCCTGGACGTGTCTACATCATCCAGGTCAAAGCCGTCGTTTTCGCCCTCGCGGTGCAGGCCCTCAAAGTGATACAGCGCGAAGTCCGTGCTTTGGCCTGTCCCGTCCGGGTAGCCCCAGCATATGGTAACAGCATTGCTCGCCGTGACCCAGGCATTGCCGTTTTTCCCGTCCACAAGGTCGAGATAGGAAAAATTATACAACAAAAAGAAAAAACCGCTCTACTCATAACGAATAAAGCGGTTTTCTATGGCGGAGAAGGAGGGATTCGAACCCTCGAGACCCTTTAGGGGCCTACATGATTTCCAATCATGCGCCCTCGACCAACTAGGCGACTTCTCCATAGCTGCTCCAGAGTTTTCTTTTTATAAAACTGGCCGCCAAAAGCGACAGCGTTATTATTATACCAGAGGTTTTCAGAAAGTCAAGCCCCAAAATGCACGGTTTTTCGGGAAAATCGGAGGCCCCAAATTCGCGACGCTCCGGTGAGGCTGGTTTGCGGCTGCCGCCGGGGCGCGGGTCTTTGGAGAGGAGAGCTGTGCAGGAGCGGGCAGGGCTGTCCGACTCCGCAGGCCACAGGGGTGCCGTAGGCAGGCGCCCCGCTCACAGACTGAGGCGGAGGGCTTCCGCCCTCCGCCCATGCCTTCAGCGCATTTCGGAGACGATGCTGTCCACGGCGTGGTCCACGGCGACACCCAGCTTGTGAATGCTTTTTCCCACCTGCGTTTTCATGGGATCCCTGCCGTAGGGCAGCATCATACCCGCCACGGCGCCGGCCATAATCCCGGCGCCCATACCGGCCCAAAATCCGATACATAGTTTCATATCAGTCACTCCTTTGCGGTCTGCGCCTAGTATGGCCGTATTTCCGGGAAAAAACCGCTTCAGGGGCATTTGCCAAAAACCGTCAAAGCGCGTATAATGGACAAAAAACGACCGATTCCACATCGGCCGAATGGAGGACCCCATGACCACCATCTATCTCATCCGACACGCAGAGGCGGAGGGCAATCTGTACCGCATCGCACAGGGCCAGGCCAACAGCGGGCTTACAGACCGGGGCTGGCAGCAGGTCCGCCTGCTCGCCCGCCGGTTTGCGGAGGTGCCGGTGGACGCGGTATATGCCAGCGACCTCTACCGGACCTGCGCCACGGCCAGCGCCCTTTACAAGCCCAAGGGGCTGCCGCTCCACCGGCGGCAGGATCTGCGGGAGATCTGCGTGGGCAGCTGGGAGCACCAGCCCTGGGGAGAGATCGCCCGCCGGGAGCCGGAACAGCTGGAGAACTTCGCCCGCCGCCTGCATCTGTGGCACGCGGAGGGGGCGGAGACCCTGCAGGCGGTGCAGGAGCGGATGCTCTCCGCCATCCGGGAGATCGCGGCAGCCAACGAGGGGAAAACGGCGGCGGTCTTCTCCCACGGCTGCGCCATCCGGCTGGCTCTGGCGGCGCTCCAGGGGATCCCCCTGGAGGAGCTGGGGAAGACGCCCACCGGCGCCAACACGGCGGTTTCCCTGCTGCAGGAGGAAGAGGGACGGATCCGGGTCCTCTGGCGGGACGATGTGCGCCACCTGACGGACCCGGCCCTTACCGGGGGCCGGCCGCCGGAAAAGCGGGCCAACGGCCTGGAGCCAGGGCTTTACTTTGCGCCCCTGCAGCCGGGGCAGGCGGAGCTGCTGTCCGCCTGGGCAGGCCGGACGGCAGGCCTGCCGTCCGGCACCGCGCTGGCCGGGTATACACTGGACGGCACAGCGGTGGGAGCGGTCGTATTTGACGGCGGCCAGAAGGGCGGCACCGGGGAGATTTCCCTGCTGGCGGTGGGGGAGGCCTGGCGCAGGAGAGGCTACGGCGTCCAGCTGCTGGGCCAGGCGGTGCTCCGCTGCCGGTCCATGGGCAACAGCCGGCTGCGGCTGCCGCCGCCGGAGACAGTGTCCGCAGCGGATTTCTACCGGGAGAACGGATTCGCCCAGGCAGAGGCTTCCGGAGGGGCCTGGGAGAAGTGCATCGCCCTGGATCCGGAGTTCCTGACCCCCGGGACAGAGGCATTTTAAAAGGGAAAACGCCCGGCCGGGGCATATGCCCGGCCGGGCGCGTTATTCCAGATGGCGGACGATGTCCTGGGTAAAGCGGGCGGTCATGCCCCAGACGGCGTGACCATGCCAGCGCCAGATGGGAACCTCCACCCGGCCGTGGCCCCATCGGTAGTCCGCGGGAATGCCCACGGATTCATAGGGGAACGATTCCGGGATCTGGGGAGCCAGATCATAGACGAAGGTCTCCGGCGGATTTTCCCGGAAGAAGGAGAGGGGAACCAGAAACGCCTCCGCCACCTCTGCGGAGGCGGGGGCCATGGCGGCGAGGCCGGCGGCGGACACCAGGCCCAGCACCGGCTGCAGCAGAAAGCCCGCCTGGTTGCAGATAAAGTCCGGCCTTCCCAGGAGCGCGATCTCCTCCCGGGGGATGGCCAGCTCCTCCTCCGTCTCCCGCAGGGCGCAGAGCTCCGGCGTCTCTCCGGGCTCCATCCGGCCGCCGGGGAAGCACACCTCTCCCGGCTGGCGGTGCAGGGCGGCGGACCGGACCTCGTAGAGCAGATGGAGCCCCTCCGGCCGCTCCACCAGGGGGCACAGGACCGCATAGCTGTGCCGGGCGCCCAAAAGGCCCGGGACATGGCCGCCATAGGCCCGGCGCAGGGCGTCCAGGGCGCTCACAGCAGCATCCCCAGGGCCTGCTGGCGGTTGGAGATCTCCACCACCGGCTCGCTGGGGGCAAACTCCCCGTCCAGAGACCAGGGCAGGGTCTCCTCGGTCTCCAGCCGGAGGGAGGAGACGTGGCGGAAGACCAGGCCCGGGCTGTCATACTGCTGGTTCAGCAGCGCCAGAACCAGGTTCTGAAGATCCAGGGGCGTTTTGGGGCTGCGGACCAGCAGCATCTCAAATTTCCCGTCGTCCAGCACCACACGCTCCGGATCCAGCTTCATCAGCCCGCCGATGGAGGTGGAGTTGCACACGGCGCCGAACAGGTAGTCATCCTCCAGTGTATCTCCGTCGGCGGTCAGGCGCACATGATAAGGCCGGAGCGTATTCAGATCCTTCATGCCCTCCAGGATGTAGGCGAAGTGGCCCAGGGCGTTCTTGGCTGCCTGGGAGGCGGCGTAGGAGCTGCGGGTGAAGGCGCCGAAGGAGGCCACATAGATGAAATTCCGCTGGTTCCACTGCCCCACGTCCAGCAGGCGGAGCCGGTGCTGCACAATAGCCTCAGCCGCGGCCACCGGATCCCGGGAGATCCCCAGACAGGCCGCGAAATCGTTGGTGGTGCCGTGGGGCAGATACCCGAGCGGCGGCGGGTTGTCCAGCTGCATCAGGCCGGAGATCGTCTCGTTGAGGGTGCCGTCTCCGCCGGCGGCCACCACCAGGTCGTACCGGCCGGCCTCCCGGGCGGCGGTGGCAGCGGCATCCCCCGGGGCGGTGGTCCGATGGACGCGGATCAGATACCCGGCCTCAGAGAGGACGGCCATCGCGTCGAACAGCGGGCCGCGGGGCTTGTTGCGGCCGGCCCGGGGATTGACAAGGAACAGCAGCTTTTTGGAACGCATGAGAGACACCTCCTGCCTGGAAACCAGAGCGTTTGAAACAAATTAAACATCAGTATAGCACGGCGGTTCGGGGATTTCAATTGGCCAAATATGGACGGATTGTGAAAATTTCCCCCGCCAGAGCGCCGGGGACCGGAGATTTTCGGAAAAAGCCTTGCAAACCGGGGGACCATCGTGTACAATACACCCTTGCAGGAAGGCGCGAAACGCGCTTTTCCAACGGCTCCTTTTAAAATTGAATAGAGCCGAGCATTTCTGTCAGGGCGGACAGTTTCCGCCCGACACTGACTCGAAATGAGCAGTGAGCAAAGGAGAGAACCATGAAGAAGAAGCTTTTGGCACTCCTCCTTCTGACAGGCCTTCTGAGCGCCGCACTCACCGGATGCGGAGGCGGCAGCGAAGAGCAGGCGTCAGGGGACGGACAGACAGCGGACGGCTCTGCCGGAGCGCGGGCCCAGACCAACGAGATCGTGGTGGGCATCGCGCAGGACCTGGACGAGAGTCTTGACCCCCACCTGGCGGTGGCGGCAGGAACCAAGGAAGTCATGTTCAATGTCTTTGAGGGCCTGGTGAAGCCCACGCCTGACGGAGACTTGATCCCCGCGGTCGCTGACCACTATGAGATTTCTGAGGATCAGACCACATACACCTTCACCCTGCGGGAGGGTGTCACGTTCCACAACGGGGACCCGGTAGAGATGCAGGATGTGGTCTATTCCATCGAACGCTGCGCCGATGATTCAGAGGGCACGCCCCTGATCCCGGCGCTTTCCGCAATTTCCAGCATAAACTCGGACGCTGCCACGCTGACCATTACCCTGGATCAGCCGGACAGCGAATTCCTGTCCTATCTGACCCTGGCCATCCTGCCGGAGGATTATCCGGATCAGGCCACCGCCCCTGTGGGCACGGGCCCCTTCCGCTTTGTGTCCCGGACGGCCCAGGACTCTATTGTCCTGGAGCGGTTCGACGATTACTGGGGCACCCCGGCCCAGCTGGACAAGGTGACCTTCCGGATCATCGAGAACGCGGACAGCCTGGTGATGAGCCTCCAGAGCGGGGCCATCGACATGTTCGCCCACCTGACCACCACCCAGGCCTCCCAGCTGGGAGATGACTTCCAGATCCTGGAGGGCACCATGAACCTGGTGCAGGCCCTGTATCTGAACAACACCGCGGAGCCCTTCAACAACGAGAAGGTGCGCCAGGCCCTGTGCTGCGCCGTGGACAAACAGCAGATCATCGACCTGGCCTTTGACGGGTACGGAAGCCCCATCGGCTCCAGCATGTACCCGGCCTTTCAGAAGTATTTTGTGGAGGATCTGACAGACTACTACTCCTATGACCCGGAGCGGGCCCGGGAACTGCTGGCGGAGGCCGGCTATCCCGACGGGTTCTCCATGACCATCACCGTCCCCTCCAACTACCAGCCCCACATCGACACTGCTACCGTGCTGGTGGAGCAGCTGCGGGCCGTGGGCATCACTGCGGAGATCCAGCTGGTGGACTGGGGCGCCTGGGTCAGCGACGTCTACACCAACCGCCAGTTCCAGTCCACGGTGATCGGCGTGGACGCCTCCAACATGACCGCCCGGGCGCTGCTGGAGCGGTTTACCTCTACGGCGGATGATAACTTCATCAACTATCAGAACGCGGACTATGACGCCCTGTTCCAACAGGCCCAGGCCACGGCCGACGACGCGGAGCAGACGGAGCTCTATAAGCAGATGGAGCGGAACCTGACGGAGCACGCCGCCAACGTCTACATTCAGGACCTGGCGGATCTGGTGGCCCTGCGCAGCGGCCTGGACGGCTATCAGTTCTATCCCATCTATGTGATGGACCTGTCCACGGTCCACTACACCGCATAAGTTCCATGCGCGGCATAGAAACTGCCGCAGTCCCAAAAGGGGGGATGATGCCATGAAGTACGCAGCCAGACGGATCGTGATGCTGCTGGTCACCATGGTCATCGTCTCCCTTTTGGCGTTTGCGGCCTTTGACCTGATCTCCGGCAGCCCGGCGGAGATCATGCTGGGCACCCAGGCCACGCCGGAGCGGGTGGCGGAGCTGGAGGCCCAGCTGGGGCTGGACCGGCCATTCCCGGTGCGGTACGCCGCCTGGCTGGCGGGCTTTTTCACCGGGGATCTGGGGACCTCCTACAGCTACAGCCAGCCGGTGTGGGAGCTGGTCGCCCCTAAGGTGGGCGTCACCCTGTGCCTGAGCCTGCTCAGCTTTGCCCTGATTGCGGTGGTATCCATCCCTCTGGGGCTGTGGGCCTCACGCCGCAGCGGCGGCCCTCTGGATGCCGCCGGCACGGTGATCGATCAGTTTTTGATGGCGGTGCCGCCGTTTTTTACCGGCATCCTGCTCTCCTGGGTGTTCAGCATCACCCTCCACTGGTTTGTCCACGGCCAGTTCCCGGATCTGGCGGCGGAACCGGCGGGGGCCCTCCAGTACCTGTTCTTCGCCGCCGTGGCCATTGCCATCCCCCGGATCGCCATGACGGTGCGGATGCTCCGCTCCACCATCCAGGGGGAGATGCGGAAGGACTATGTCCGTACCGCCATCTCCCGGGGCAATGACCGCGCCGGGGTCCTGCGGCACCATGTGCTGCGCAACGCCCTGGTGCCGGTGGTGACCTTCCTGGCCCAGACCATGGCGGAGATCGTAGCCGCCGGCGTCGTTGTGGAGCAGGTGTTCGCCATCCCGGGGCTGGGGCGGCTGCTGGTGGCCTCCATCTCCAACCGGGATTATCCGGTGGTGCAGGCCATTGTGGTGATCCTGGCCTTCTGGGTGGTGCTGGCGGGGGCCGCGGCAGACATTGCAAATCAGCGGATTGATCCCCGCCTGCGGCTGGGAGGTGCGTCATGAAGCGTCGTGCCATGAACGGCTATCTCCTGGCGGGACTGGTCCTCAGCGGCTTTATGGCGGCGCTGATCCTGCTGGGCCTGGTGTGGACGCCCTATGACCCGGACGCCCTGATGACAGGAGCCAAGCTGGAGGGGCCAACCCTGGCCCATCTGCTGGGGACGGACAGCTTCGGCCGGGACATCTTCAGCCGTGTCCTCCGGGGGGCGGGGACCACCTTCCTCATCGCGCTGAGCACCGTGGCGGTGGGCGCTGTATGCGGCACCGCTGCCGGGGCGGTTACCGGCTATTTCGGGGGAGTGCTGGATGAGGCGCTGATGCGCCTGTGCGACGCCCTGACAGCCTTTCCCAGCATCCTGCTGGCCCTGGTGCTCATCAGCATCCTGGGGCCGGGGAACAAATACAATGTGGTGATCGCCCTGGGGATGGTGTTCATCCCCAGCTTTGCCCGGGTGACCCGCACCGCCTTCGCGGCGCTGCGGGATGTGAACTATGTGAAGAGCGCCCGGCTGATGGGGGCCTCCAGCGGCCGCATCCTGGTGCGGCAGATCCTGCCCAACACCATGCAGGTGCTGCTGCCGGCCATGACCATCGGCTTCAACAACGCGGTGCTGGCGGAGGCGTCCATGAGCTATCTGGGCATCGGCGTCACACCGCCGGATGCCTCCCTGGGCTATATGCTCTCGGAGGCCCAGGGGATGCTGGCCAGCGCCCCCTGGTACGCCCTGGGCACCGGCGGTGCCATTGTGCTGCTGATTTTCGGCGTGGGCCTCATCGGCGAGGGCCTGCAGCGCCGCGGCGGGGAGGTGGCCTGATGCTGGAGATCAGAGACCTGCATGTGAAATTCCACACCCGGCAGCGGGAGGCCGTGGCCGGCGTGTCCCTCACCATCCGCGACGGGGAGATCCTGGGGCTGGTGGGGGAGTCCGGCTCCGGCAAATCCGTCACCGCCATGAGCGTGGCGGGCCTGCTGCCCCGGAAGCAGTGCGACTTTTCCGGGGAAATCCTGCTGGACGGCGTGGAGCTGCTCCACGCGGACCGACAGCTGCTGCGGCAGGTCCAGGGCAGGGAGATCGGCGTGGTGTTCCAGGAGCCCATGAGCGCCATGGACCCCCTGATGATCATTGGCCGCCAGGTGGAGGAGGTGCTGCGCCTCCACACGGACCTGACCCGGGAGGAACGGCGGGAGCGGGTGCTGAGAGCCCTGGCAGCGGTGGAGCTGCCGGATCCGGAGGGCGTGTACCGGAAGTACCCCCACGAGCTCTCCGGCGGGATGCTGCAGCGGGCCATGATCGCCGCGGCCATCGTGGCCCGGCCCAAGCTGCTGCTGCTGGATGAGCCCACCACCGCCCTGGATGTGACCATCCAGGCCCAGATCCTGGAGCTGCTGAAAAAGCTGAACCGGGAGTCCGGCATCTCCATGCTGTTCATCTCCCACAACCTGAACGTGGTGCGCAAGCTCTGCGCCCGGGCGGCGGTGATGCAGCGGGGGACCCTGGTGGAAGAGGGAGAGATTGACCAGGTGTTCTATCACCCGCGCCACCCCTATACCCAGCGGCTGATCGCCGCCATTCCCACCCGGCACCGGAAGGAGGATGCGCCATGAGCGAGCAGGAGCTGGTGCTCTCCGTCCGTCACGTCACCAGCGGATATCGCGCCGGCGGCGTGTTCCGGCGGGGGCCGTATCAGGAGGTCCTTCACGACGTGACCTTTGACGTCCGCTATCGGGAGATCCTGGGGCTGGTGGGGGAGTCCGGCACCGGAAAGTCCACGTTGGCCAGGACCATCCTGGGCATCGTGAAGCCCGACCAGGGCCAGGTGATCCACTACACGAAACGGCCCCAGATGATCTTCCAGGATCCCTACAGCGCCCTGAACCCCGCCTACTCAGTGGAGTGGATCCTGGAGGAGCCCCTGCGGGTCTACGGGAAATACGATGCCCCGGAGCGCAGGCGCCGGGTGCGGGAGATGCTGGAACGGGTGGGCCTGCCGGAGGAGTGCCTGACGGCAAAGCCCGCGGAGCTCTCAGGCGGGCAGCGGCAGCGGGTGTCTATCGCCGCGGCCCTGATCCAGCGGCCCCGGTTCCTCATCGCAGACGAGCCGGTGTCCGCTTTGGACGTGACCATCCAGGCCCAGATCCTGGATCTTCTGCGGGATCTGCGGGACCAGCTGGATCTCAGCTACCTCTTCATCTCCCACGACCTGAACGTGGTGTACCAGCTCTGCGACCGGGTGCTGGTGATGAAGGAGGGGCGCATTGTGGAGCAGGGCACGGTGGATGACATCTTCGACCACCCCAAAGAGGACTATACCAAGCAGCTGCTGGCGGCAGCGGAGTGAGCATGACATTTTTCAAGGCCCATCGAAAACTGCATATCTGGCTGCTGGCGGATCTGATCCTGCTGGCGGCCTTCCTGCTGGCCCGGGGACACCGGCAGTGGATGAACGGATGGGAACGCCTTGCGGCCGCTCCGGTCCGAAGAGCCCTGGGCAGCCTGTGCTATCGGGTATCCTTCTCTGTGATGGAGGCGCTGTATGTCCTGGCGGTCGTCCTCGTGCTGGCCTATGTGGCCTGGAGCATCGCGGCGGTGGCCCGGGCCCGGGGACGGCGGAGGCGCCGGGCCTACAGCGCGGTGCTGGGGGCGGCCTGCGCCGGGCTGAGCGTCTGCGCTGCCACCTGCCTGCTGTGGGGGGTGTGCTATTACACGGACACCTTTCAGGATCAATCCGGCATCCGGGCGGAGGACGTGTCTCTGGCGGATCTGACGGCGGTGACCGCCTGGTTTGGGTCAAATCTCACGGAGACGGCGGGCCAGGTGCACCGGGATGAGACCGGCCTGTTCGATGTCTCCCTGGACGAGATCTTCGCCGCCAGCCCCGCCGTCTATGAGGGGGCGGAGGACCTGTTCCCCTTCCTGGAATCTGAGGACCAGGTGCCCAAGCGGATGCTCTTCTCCAAAATCATGAGCGCCATGAACTTCACCGGCGTCTACTTTGCCTTCACCGGGGAGTCCAACATCAATGTGGACGCCCCGGCCTGCCTGATCCCCTCCACCATCGCCCATGAGCTGGCCCACCAGCGGGGCATCGCCTCGGAGCAGGAGTGCAACTTCCTGGCGGTGCTGGCCTCCACCACCAGCGGCAATCCGGTTTACGAATACTCCGGCTGGCTGATGGGGTACATCCACCTGGGCAACGCGCTGTACGGCGCGGATCAGGAGGCGTGGCAGGCCATCCGGGACGCCCTGCCGGATGCGGTGAAAACTGACCTGGCGGACAACAACGCCTACTGGGCGTCCTTTGAGGGCGCCGCGGCGGAGGCCAGCCAGACGGTGTATGACACGATTTTGAAGGGCTACGGCCAGGAGGACGGCATCCGCTCCTACGGGATGGTGACGGATCTGCTGGTGGCCTATTACCGGGACGCGGCCCGGTGAGACTGAGAAGAAGGAGACAGACCCATGAATATCCTGGTGACCCTGGACCACAACTATCTGCCGCCCCTGCGGGTGATGCTGACCTCTCTGCTGACCAACAGCCCCGGCGAGCGTTTTGCGGTATATCTCATTGGGGACGGCCTGACGGCGGAGGATCTCCGCGGGCTGGAGACGCTTTTAACCAACAGGGGCTGCCTCTGCCCGGTGGAGGTGCCGGAGGATCTGTTTGCCGACGCCCCGGTGGCCCGGTACTGGACCCGGGCCATGTACTACCGGCTGCTGGCGGCCCAGCTGCTGCCGAAAACGCTGGATCGGGTGCTGTATCTGGATCCGGATATCCTGGTGATCAATCCGGTCCGGCCCCTGTATGACACAGGCCTGGAGGGGAACCTGATGGCCGCCGCCACCCATACGGGGCTGCTGGCAGGGATCACGGACCCGGTGAACCGGCTGCGGCTGGAGAACTACGAGGCGGAGGCCTACTATAACTCCGGCGTGCTGCTGATGGACCTGGCCGCCATGCGGCGGGAGGTTTGCCCAGCGGACATCTTCGATTACGCCCGGGAGCATGCGGACATCCTCCTGCTGCCGGATCAGGACATCCTCAACGGCCTCTACGGCGCCCGGATTCTGGGGGTGGACGACAGCCTGTGGAACTACGACGCCCGGCGCTTTGACCGCTACCTGCTTCTGAGCCAGGGGGAGAAGGACATGGACTGGGTGATGGGCCACACCGCCCTCCTCCACTTCTGCGGCAAGCGCAAGCCCTGGAACCACAGCTATCAGGGCCGCTTTTCGGCACTGTACAAGCATTATTGGCGTCTGGCGGCACGGCGGTGAAGCGATCCCCATTCCCGGCGGCGCGCCGGGCTGCCGCCCCTGCCCAATGGAGAGGACAGCGGGCTGGCACTGAGACCAGTCCCGCAGGAAATCAAAGAAGCGGTCCCGGATGAAACCCGGGACCGCTTCTGCGCGTCATGGCTTATTTCATCAGCTCGCACACCAGGTCGGTGTAGCCGGAGGGATCCTCCAGGGGCAGGCCCGCGATCAGCAGGGCCTGGTCGTACAGCAGGGTGGCGTACTTCCTGGCCTTCTCCGGGTCCGCCGTCACGGCGGCCTCCAGGGCCTGGAAGGCCGGGTGATCCACATTCAGCTCCAGGATCCGCTCGGCGCGGATGGCGCTGTCTGGCTGGACCGCCTGGAAGTACTTCTCCATCTCGAAGCTGAGGCCCTCTCCGGCGGTAAGGCACACGGGATGGGACTTCAGGCGGGTGCTGGCCTTGACCTCCTTCACCTGGTCTCCCAGGGCCTCCTTTACAAAGTCAAAGGCGGCCTTGTGGGCGTCGGCGGCCTCCTCGGCCTTCTTCTCGGCGCCATCCTCGATCTCCTGGTCCAGGACGGAGCGGAACTCCTTGTCCTGGTAGGTGTGGAGGATCTGGGCGCAGAACTCGTCCACCTCCTCGGTGAAGTAGAGGATCTCCGTGCCGGACTCCCGCAGGCCCTCGGTCTGGGGCAGCCTGTCGATCTTCTCCAGGCTCTCGCCGGCGGCGTAGTAGATGAACTTCTGGTCCCCCTTCATCCGGGAGACGTACTCCGCCAGGGTGACGGGCTTCTTCTCTGTGGAGGAGTAGAACAGCAGCAGGTCTTGGAGCAGATCCTTGTGGGCGCCGTACTCTCCCACCACGCCGTATTTCAGCTGGCGGCCGAAGTTCTTCCAGAATGTCTCATAGCCCTCCCGGTCGTCCTTCAGCATCTTGGCGAGCTCGCTCTTGATCTTCTTCTCCAGGTTGGCGGCGATGACCTTCAGCTGCCGGTCGTGCTGCAGCAGCTCCCGGGAGATGTTCAGGCTCAGGTCGGGGGAGTCCACCACGCCCCGGACGAACCGGAAGTGCTCCGGCAGCAGGTCGGCGCACTTGTCCATGATGAGCACGCCGTTGGAGTACAGCTGCAATCCCTTCTCATACTCCTTGGTGTAGTAGTCGAAGGGGGTGGCGCCGGGGATGAACAGCAGCGCCTTGTAGGTGACGGCGCCCTCGGCGGACACGGCGATGACCTTCTGGGGGTCGGCGTAGTCGTGGAACTTGTCCCGGTAGAACTTGTTGTACTCCTCCGGCTTCACGCTGGACTTGCGGCGCTGCCAGATGGGCACCATGGAGTTCAGCGTCTCCTCTTCCTGATACGTCTCATACTCCGGCTTGTCGTCGGGGCTGCCCTCCTTCCGGCGGGTCTTGGAGACCTCCATCCGGATGGGGAAGCGGATGTAGTCAGAGTACTTCCGCACCAGCTCCTGGAGCCGCCAGGACTCCAGGAACTCGCTGTACTTCTCGTCGTCGGTGTCCGGCTTGATGTGCATGATGATGTCCGTGCCCACACTGTCACGCTCACACGCGGTGATGGTGTAGCCGTCGGCCCCGGAGGACTGCCACATCCAGGCGGTGTCGGCGCCGTACTTCTTCGTCACCACGGTGATGTGGTCCGCCACCATGAAGGCGGAGTAGAAGCCCACGCCGAACTGGCCGATGACGTCGGTGTCCTTGGCGTCGTCCCCCACCTCCTGCTTGAACTTGTAGGAGCCGGAGGAGGCGATGACGCCCAGGTTGTTCTCCAGGTCCTCCTTGTCCATGCCGATGCCGTTGTCGCTGACGGTGAGGGTCCGGTGCTCCTTGTCCACCTTGATCTCGATCTTGAAGTCCTTGCGGCTCATGCCCACGGCGTCGTCCGTCAGGGCCTGGTAGCACAGCTTGTCGCAGGCGTCGCTGGCGTTGGAGATGATCTCCCGCAGGAAGATCTCCTTATGGGTGTAGATGGAGTTGATCATCAGGTCCAGCAGCCGCTTGGACTCCGCCTTGAATTGCTTCTTTGCCATGGAAAAGCACATCCTTTGTTTGGTGATTTATTACAAACCGAGTATAGCACCCTGAACAAAACAAATAAATGACCAATTTGTAAATTTGCAGACAAACCGGTTGTTTCAAGGGCCATTTGCGAGTAAAATGAGGGAGAAATCAGGCCGTGCGGTGCATCGCCGCCGGAAAAGGGGAAATTGATTCAATGTACAAGATCAGAAACGCGTTGGCCCGGTTCATGTACGGCCGCAACGGCGTGGATCAGCTGAATGTGGCACTGCTGTGGGGCTACCTGCTCCTGTGGATTCCCCAGATGATCCTGGCGATGACGGTGGGATCCGTCATCCTGGACCTGCTGCTGGATCTGGTGCGCCTTGCCATGGTGATAGCGCTGTTCTTCCGCATTTTCTCCAGGAATCTGGACCGCCGCAGGGCGGAGAACCAGTGGTTTGTCAACGGGTGGTGGCGGATGCGCAGCCGCTTCCACGGCGCCCGGGAGCGCTATGCGGACAAGGCCCACAAATACTTCACCTGCAAAAACTGCAAGACCATCTGCCGGGTGCCGGTGGGCAAGGGGAAAATCATCATCACCTGCCCCAAGTGCGGCGCCCAGATCCAGGCCAAAACGTGAGGGGCCGGCACAATGGGACTTCGATTTGCCGCGGAGGCGGACAGCGCCGCCCTGCTGGGGATCTATGGGCAGTATCTGGATACGCCGGTCACCTTTGAGTACGTCCTGCCCACAGAGGCGGAGTTTGCCGCCAGGATCCGGGATATTGGCGGCACCTATCCCTACCTGGTATGGGAGGATGGCCGCATCCTGGGCTACGCCTACGCCCATCGCCGGGCGGAGCGGCCGGCATACCAGTGGAACGCGGAGCTGTCCGTCTATCTGGACCGGGATTGCCTGGGCCGGGGGCTGGGCAGCCGGCTGTATGGCGCACTGGAGGAGCTTCTGGGGCTCCAGGGCATCCGCACCGTCTGCGGCTGCGTCACCGTGCCCAACGAGAGGAGCGAGCGCCTGCATGAGGCGCAGGGCTTTCGCCGCTGCGGCGTGTGGAAGGACGCCGGCTACAAGTGCGGGGCCTGGCATGACGTGGCCTGGTTTGAAAAGGAGATCGCCCCCCACGGCCGGGAGCCGGCGCCCCTTCGGCCCATCGGGGCCATTCCGCCGGAGCGGGCGGCGGAGATCCTGCGGCGATATGGGGCGCAGTAGAAGAGCGGAAAACGCGCGGAGCCATCTGGCTCCGCGCGTTTGCTTCGGGCGGGGGAGATCAGCCCTTGCACACCGGGACGATCCAGCCCTTGGTGTCAGGCAGCTTGCCCCACTGGATGCCGGTGAGGGTGTCGTACAGCTTCTGGGTCAGCTCGCCGATCTTGCCGCCGCTGATGAAGACCTTGTCGCCCTTCCAGTCCAGCTCCTTGACCGGGGAGACCACGGCGGCAGTGCCGGTGCCGAACACCTCTTCCAGCCGGCCGTCATGGCCTGCCTGCATAATGTCGGCAATGGCCACATGCTCCTCGCAGACCTCATAGCCCCAGTCCTTCAGCAGCTCGATAATGGAGCGGCGGGTAACGCCGGGCAGCACCGTGCCGGTGCAGGGGGCGGTGTAGATCTTGCCGTCGATCTTGAACATGATGTTCATGGAGCCGACCTCTTCCACGTACTTCTTCTCCACGCCGTCCAGCCACAGCACCTGGGCGAAGCCCTGCTCCTCGGCCATCTCGCCGGCCTTGATGGAGGCGGCATAGTTGCCGCCGCACTTGGTGAAGCCGGTCAGGCCGGGAGCCGCGCGGATATACTCGTCCTCCACATAGATGCGGACGGGGTTGATGCCCTCGGCGTAATAGGCGCCGGAGGGGGCCAGGATGATGCAGAACACATAGTTGCGGCTGGCGTGGACGCCCATTCCCACATCAGAGGCGAACACGAAGGGGCGGATATACAGGGAAGCGCCGTCCGTGTGGGGCACCCAGTCCTTGTCCACCTCTACCAGGGCCTTCACGGCCTGGACAAAATCCTCCACCGGGATCTTGGGGATGCACAGCCGGTCCGCGGAGTCCTGCATCCGCTGGCCGTTGCACTCGGGGCGGAACAGCTGGATGGTGTTGTCCGCGGTCCGGTAGGCCTTCAGACCCTCAAAAATCTCCTGCGCGTAGTGGAACACCACGCAGGCGGGATCCAGGGGGAAGGGCTGATAGGGGACGATCCGGGGGTCATGCCAGCCCTTTTCGGGGTTGTAATCCATCACGAACATGTGGTCGGTGAAGATCTTGCCGAAGCCCAGCTTGGTCTCATCCTGGGGTTTGGCCTTGGGGCTGGTGGTCTTGGTGATTTTGATATCCAGCATATGACGCGCTCCTTTACCAAAGTTTGAAGTTTTGAAAATGAAAAAGACCTCCGCGCACTCCTGCCCGGCAGGAGAGGCGAAAGTCAAACTTCCGTGGTACCACTCTCGTTGCCGCCGAAACGGCGGCCACTCGACTGCCCCGATAACGGGGGGCTTTCCGGTGAGGCGTACTGGGGAAGGCACCTGTTCCGCCCACTGCTCCCGGGTGACACCGGCAAGGCCCTCCCCGCCGCCTCGCACCGTAACGGCGGCTCTCTGCGGGGGAGATGTTCTGGCGGTATGTCCCGTTCCACGCACCTGATTGCATATTCACATTGATGTTATTTCTTTTTATACGCTGTTTGGGAGAAAAAGTCAACTGTTAAAATGCACAGAAACCGCGGGAGAGGGAAAAAACGGGCCGGCGGGAGCTGCCCGCCGGCCCGGCCGGAGATCTGTTTAGGAAATGCAGGCCATGCCGCGGCGGAAGGCCTCGATGTTCAGGGGGATGAACTTGGCCTTGGGACCCGCGAACATCTCCTGGATCATTGCCTCGATGGTTTCCGGCTTCAGGATTTTGGTGCCGGCCACATAGGCGCCCAGCATCACCATGTTGCCGACCTTGGGGTTGCCGACCTCCTCGGCGATTCTGGCGCAGGGGATGTAATAGGCCGTCAGATCCTGGCGGGAGACCTTGTCCGTCACCACGTCGGAGTTGACGAAGACCATGCCGCCGGGCAGGACGCCGGCCTCGAATTTGACAAGAGACGGCTCATTCAGAGCGATCAGCTCCGTGGAGCGGGCAAATACCGGAGAGCCCACGGGCTTGTCGGAGAGCACTACGGAGCAGTTGGCGGTGCCGCCACGCATCTCAGGGCCATAGGAAGGCGCCCATGTGACATTCAGCCCCTCAGCCATGCCGGCCTCCGCCAGGTTCTTGCCGATGGCCAGGCCGCCCTGGCCGCCGAATCCGGAAATGATGATCTGCTTTTTCATCTCACTTCACCTCCGCGGACTCCGGCGCCGTCTCCTTGATGACGCCCAGAGGATAGTAGGGAACCATGTTGTCCTTCAGCCACTGGTTGGCCTTCAGCGGCGTCATGCCCCAGTTGGTGGGGCAGGTGGAGAGCACTTCGATAAAGGTGAAGCCCTCACCCGCCATCTGCTTCTGGAAGGCCTTCTTGATGGCCTTCTTGGCCTTGTTGAGGTTGGCCATGTCCGTGACGCACACCCGCTCGGCGTAGACGCAGCCATCCAGGGTGGACAGCAGCTCAGCCATGCGGATGGGCATGCCCGCCTGCTCCTTGGTGCGGCCGGACTGGCAGGTAGTGGCCTTCTGGCCGATCAGGGTGGTGGGGGCCATCTGGCCGCCGGTCATGCCGTAAATGGCGTTGTTGATGAAGATGGTGGTGAACTTCTCACCCCGCATAGCGGCATGGACGATCTCCGCCGCGCCGATGGAGGCCAGGTCGCCGTCGCCCTGATAGGTGAACACCGCCTGGTTGGGGTGGGTGCGCTTGATGCCGGTGGCCACGGCCGGGGCACGGCCGTGAGCAGCCTCCTGCATGTCGCAGCTGAAGTAGTTGTAAGCGAATACAGAGCAGCCCACGGGGCAGACGCCGATGGCGTCATCCAGCAGGCCCAGCTCCACCAGGGACTCCGCCACCAGCTTGTGGATGATGCCGTGGTGGCAGCCGGGGCAATAGTGCAGCTCCGCGTCTGTCAGGCCGCGGGATTTCTCATATACGATTGCCATGTCACGCGCCCTCCTTCAAAGCCGCCTTGGCGGCATCCACGATTTCCTCTGCGGTGGGCATCACGCCGCCGGCGTGGCCCAGATAGCGGATGGGCTTTCTGCCCTCCACAGACAGCCGCACATCGTCCATCATCTGTCCGCAGGAGCTCATCTCCACGTCCAGGAAGGCCTTCACATGACCGGCCTTGGACAGCTTGCGCAGCGCGTCCTCCGGGAAAGGCCACAGGGTGATGGGACGGAACAGGCCCACCTTCAGCCCCTCTTCCCGGAGCATCTCGATGGCGGTCAGGGCGATCCGGGCGGGGGTGCCGTAGGCGGTGATGACCACCTCGGCGTCCTCACAGGAGATCTCCTCCCAACGGACCTCGTTTTTCTCCATCAGGGCATATTTTTCCCACAGGTGCTCGTTGTGGCGGTCGCACTCCTCCGGATCCATGTACAGGGAGTTGATAACATTGTGGTGATCCCGTCCCTTGCGGCCGGTGGTGGCCCAATCCTTGGGCGGCAGATCCCGCTTGGGAACGGGACGCCATTCGATGGGCTCCATCATCTGACCGATCAGGCCGTCCATCACGACCATGACGGGGTTGCGGTACTGGTCAGCGATGTCAAAGGCCTCCTGGACAAAGTCCACCGCCTCCTGCACATTGGAGGGGGAGAGGACCACGGTCCGGTAGTCTCCGTTGCCGCCGCCCCGGGTGGCCTGGTAGTAGTCGCCCTGGCCGGGCTGGATGGTGCCAAGGCCCGGTCCGCCGCGCATGCAGTTCACAATGACGCAGGGCAGCTCGGCGCCTGCCATGTAGCTGATGCCCTCCTGCTTGAGGCTGATGCCGGGAGAGGAAGAGGAGGTCATGGCCCGCATGCCGGATCCGGCGGCGCCGTATACCATGTTGATGGCGGCCACCTCAGATTCAGACTGGACAAACACACCGCCCGCCTTGGGCAGGTGGACGGACATGTACTCCGGCACCTCGCTCTGGGGCGTGATGGGATAGCCGAAAAAGCAGTTGCAGCCGGCGCGGATGGCCGCTTCGGCAATGGCTTCATTGCCTTTCCAAAGTTCTTTTTCCACCGTCGATACCCTCCTTCTCAGAATTTTTCCACGGTGATGATGGAATCCGGGCAGATCTTTGCGCAGCTGGCGCAGGCGATGCACTGGGAGATGTCCGTCACATGGGCGGGGTGATACCCCTTCCGGTTGATGACGGTCTGATCGATGGCCACGATGTGCTTCGGGCACACGGTGGTACACAATTCACATCCCTTGCACCGGTCAGAGTTGAAGGTTACTTTTGCTGTCATGTTCTTGTGGCGCCTCCTTTTCCCTGGGGCCGGGGAGTCAGCGCTCCCACGGCTTTTTCATGTTTATGGTGATGGGGAACACGGGTTCCCGCAGGTCCGACACATCTTGCGCAAAACGGCGCTCCGCCGTGTGGCAGAGAACAGGAATACCGGTCTCCCGGGACACGGCTTCCGCCAGAACAGCGCCCTTGCGGATCTGGGCCGGTGTGGTCTCTCCGCACAGATGGGTGTTGTTCACGATGCCCGTGCAGGACAATCCGGTGATGGCCTCGATGGAGCGGAGATAGCTGACGGCATCCTCCGCCGCCCGAACCTCCGGCCGGTTGGCGTTGAGGACGTAGATCAGCTGATAGTCCTCCTGGACGATCTTGGGCTGGAACCGGGCCAGCACCCGGGCGCCCACCGGGTCGCCGCCGATG
>CAMMCS010000003.1 GCA_946494635.1 uncultured Oscillibacter sp.
CCGCAGGAAGAACCCCAGCAGCACCAGCGGGCTGACGCCGTAGAGCTTGACGCCCCTGCGCTCGTGCTCCTTCACTCCGGCCTTGATGGCCTTCCTCGCGTAGTTCAGCCGGCTCTTCACCGTCCCCTCGCTGGTCTCCATGGCTTCCGCGATCTGCTTCACGCTCATCTCGTCGTAGTAGAAGAACAGCACGCTCAGCCGCTGCTCCGGCGGCAGGTCATCCACCAGCTCCAGGACCATCCGACGGGTCTCCTTGTTCTCCAGGGCCTTCTCCGGCACCAGCGTCTCGTCCAGGTTCTCCACGCTCTCCAGCATGGACTCCCCCTCCTCGTCCTCCGGGATCTGCCACTCCTTGTGGGGCGCGGACAGCAGATGCCTGCACCGGTTGGCCGTGATGCCGTTCACCCACCCCCAGAAGGCCGCCGGCTCCTTCAGCTTGTCCAGGCTGCCGATCATGGTGAACAGCACATCCTGCGTGGCGTCCTCGGCGTCCTCCTTCTTTTTCATCATCTTTTGGCAGTGGTAATACACCCGGTCCTGAACCGCCTTTACCAGCTCATTCTGGGCCTCTTTCTCCCCCTCCCGGCTCCGGCGGATCAGTTCCTGCAGGTTCGATTCCTCCATTTCCCTCTCTCCTCTCTTTTTCCTGGTTGAAACTACAGGGTGGGCTGGTCTCCTCCGCATCCAGCAGAAAACACCGGCGGAGGAACTGGAAAAACGTGATGTACTTCACGCCGCGCCCCTCCTCTCAGCGGCTGTGGGGGATCGTACCGGAAGGGGACGGCGCGGTTTTTTTCCATTGTACAGGATTTCTGCGAAAAATGGGATCCCTCCGGGAAATTTTCTTTTCCGGATCTTCCGGCCATGTCCCGCGCCGGCCGGGACGCCTGCCGGCTCCGCTTCGCGCATTGCGCAGGACGTTGGGCCCCTGCAGGTACCCTCGCTGTCCTGTCCCGGGTGACGGCCCGCTTCACCGCTCTCCGCGCCGCCCCGCCCCGCATGAATGATTCTCTTTGCCATCTGTTTTGTCCGCAGATTCCATCTGCCGCCCCGGAAGGCCGGGGACGGCCTGCGGACACCCCTCCTCTCCGTATTTGCCGGCCATGCGGGCCGGGCCTGGGTCTCTGGTGTATAGTGCCGGAATAAGCGGCCCCGGTTTTATGGATTCAGAAATTTTTCAGAAAACACATCCGAAATCCGCAGTTCAGACGCAGGAGAGGCGGCGTGCGAAACGGCATTTTGCTGCTGAGCCCTCGTACAGGCCATACCCGGCTCCGTCAAAAAACGCATTTTCCCCGCCGGCTCTCCGCCCCCCTTCAGGGCAGGCAGCGGCGGCCCGAACGCCGTCGGCCTGGAAAGCGGGGAAGCTCCCGCCCTACCCTTCCGGGGAAGGCCGCACGATCAAGTGAAATTGAAAATCATTGAAAAAACAGGAAAAAGGGCATGCCCCCGGATGGGCATGCCCTTTCCAGCGATGTTTGGTTGTGATCAGGTCAGCTCTCCCACTCCGCCTTGTGCTGTTCCCACCACGCCGGGAACGCCGGATCCTTCGGGGAGAGGGTGGGGGTGACGCTATTCATATTTAACTCGGTGGAGTTCGTTTTGCTGTCAAAAATGCAAATCAAAGGATGTTCGTCACCTGTCCCACCCAGATACAAAAATTCCAGCAGAACGCCCTTGTTGGTCGTCCAGTGCATGCCGGAATAGGTGAGAAAAGCATCGTTGATCTGCAAGGTTTTGTTCCCGGCATGGACATTCTTCAGCTGGCCATAGAGGTATTGGATATATTTCTTATTTGCCAAAAAATTTTCCCGGTTGAACACAACAATGCGCTCCGCGTCGGGGCTGTACCCCCGCAGGCGGGAAAACAAAATGCTGTTGAAGCACTGGTCCTCCGGCGTGCCCTCCTTGGCGATACACCGATTGAAGATGGCCTGGACATTGGCCTCGTCTAGTTCTAAGGCAACATATTTCTTTTCTGAATGCTGCATTTTACTTCTGCCCACAACACAAGCCCCCTGCCGCGCCTACAGCGGCGCCAAATTTTTGTTGTTTTCCCTATCATACAATACCGGCCTGCCCTTTGCAAGGCCGGCGGCGGGGATTTTCCCGGTTTCGTCAAACCGACGGGGCTCGGGCCGTCATGGCTCATCTTGAACAGCGGCTCCCGTCGGCGGCGTTGAACTTCTGAAAAATCTATGGTATGATCAAGCCCCAGAGACTATGCCGCCCTGGATGGCCTTCCGCTTGATGCGGATGCTCCGGCTGCCGCCCGGCAGCAGGCGCCATACCAGGCCCTGCATGCCTGCCCCTCCGGGGCTTGCCCGGCGGATCCGCTCCAGCACAGAGCGGTACCCTTCGGCGTGCCAGCCACCGCCGGGAAGCCTCTCCGGCAGCCGGAGGCGGCCGCCCTCCCACGCCGTCATGGTCTCACAGACGTTTGCCGCCCAGCCGCAGAAAGGAGCCCCGCCATGATCGACCTGTCCAGAATCGAAGCGTATCGCGAGAACAACCGGATCGAAGCCAAAAAGGCCCTGGGCGGGCTGCCCCACAGCATTTGGGAGACCTATTCCGCCTTTGCCAATACGTTGGGCGGCGTCATTCTGCTGGGGGTCGAGGAGCACCGGGACCACACCCTGCACCCTGTGAACCTGCCGGATCCCGCGGGGATGGCTGAGGAGTTCTGGGATATCCTCAATGATCCCCAGCGGGTCAGCGTCAACATCCTGACCCGTGAAAATCTCCGTGTCGAGACTGTGGACGGCGGCCGCCTCCTGGTCATTACCGTGCCCCGGGCCCAGCGGTATGACCGGCCGGTGTATGTGGGCGGCAATCCCATCTCCGGCACCTACCGCCGCAGCGGCGAGGGGGACTACCGCTGCTCTCCGGAGGAGGTCCGCAGCATGCTCCGGGACGCTGCGGTGCGGACGCAGGATATGCAGTTGCTGCCGCAGATGGGCCCGGAGGTCCTGGATCCGGACAGTATCCGCCGCTATCGCGCCCGGATGCGGGACTGCCGCCCCGGCCATGTGTGGGAGACGCTGGAGGACGCCGCATTTCTCGAGCAGCTGGGCGCCGCGGGCAGGGACAAGGACGGTACCCTGCACCCTACCGCCGGGGGACTCCTCATGTTCGGCTATGAGGCCGAGATTGTCCGGGAGTTTCCCCTCTATTTCCTGGATTATCGGGAACAGCTGGGCGATGACGCCCGCTGGACAGACCGCATCGCCTCCGCCGCCGGGGAGTGGAGCGGGAACCTGTACGACTTCTACTTTCTCGTCTGCGACCAGATGTCTGCCGGGCTGCCCTTTCACGGGGCAGGCGGCGTCCAGATCCGGTCCGCCCTGCGGGAGGCTTTGGCCAACACGCTGATCAATGCCGACTACTATGGCCGGCAGGGCGTGGTGGTCATCCGCCGCCGGGACCGGATCTCCTTCTCCAATCCCGGCGCCTTCCGGATCCGGATTGAGGCCGCCCGCAGCGGCGGCGTTTCCGATCCCCGGAACGCGGCCCTCAGCCGGATGTTCAGCCTGGTCAGCGTGGGCGCCCGCAGCGGCAGCGGCATCCCCAACATATACGCCGTCTGGAAGCGGCAGGGCCTGGCGCCGCCCTCCATCTCCGAGCACTTCGCCCCGGAGCGGACCACCCTGACCCTGCCTCTTCAGGCCGCCGGCTCCCCGCGGGGCGGCAGGGGCGGCGCCCCACACGCAGGGCGGCAGGTGGTGCGGCAGCTGATCATCGAGTACCTGACGGACCATCCCTGCGCAAAAACCTCCGATATCGCCGCCGATATCGGGCGGACGCCCGCCGGCACCCGGGCATGCCTCCGCGAGCTGATGGCGGAGGGGATCGTGACCGCCAGCGGCGGAGGCCGAAGCCGTGTCTATGCGCTGAAGGCCTGATATCCGCAAACGGGCCGCGGCGTCCGCGGCGCCGTCTGCGCGGGGCCGGGTCTGTCTGCGCCGGAACAAGCGAAAAAGCGGTTTGTATCAGATTGATACAAGCCGTTTTTTTGATGCGCGCTTCTCCCGGAGCAGGTCCGCGCAGCAGAGGCCAATCGCCGCAGGCCGCGGCCCTTCTCCGGCCCGGGACTGGGACGCGCTCCCGCGTCCGCGCCGGGGCCGCCCATCTGCGGAATTTGAGGGCCAGCGGTAAAACAGGCCTTGAAACTGTGCGCCAGCGCGCATATAATGAAAAGCGGAAAATCATCTCTGGGAGGGCCGGATATGAAATATCTCACTGTGCGGGAAACCGCTGAAAAATGGAATCTCTCCGTTCGGATGGTACAGCAGTTCTGCACCCAGGGCCGCATCCCCGGCGCGCAGAAGTTCGGGCGGTCGTGGGCCATACCCGCAGACGCCGGGAAGCCCCAGGATCCCCGGCTCTCCCGAAAGCAGGAGGAGCTGCCCACTGCCAGGCTGCTGGATCAGACCAATCTGATGCCCCTGATGAACACCCCCTTTCAGCCGGGCCAGTGCCTGGCCGCGGCCCAGGCCATGGAGGAGGGGCCCCAGCGGGACATCGCCATGGCGGAGTTCCACTATTTCAGCGGCCAGCCGGAGGCGGCGGCCAGGGAGGCGGAGCCCTATCTCACAAGTGCCGACATGGGGGCGAAGCTGTCCGCCTGCCTGATCTACGCCTACGCCAATCTCTCTGTTGGGGAGATCCGGCGGGCCAAATTCGCCCTCGGGGAGCTGAACGCGGCCCTGGCCGCCGCGGGAGAGCAGTCGCCCCAGTTCCGGGCGGCGTCGGCCTTTGTGGCGGCGGCAGGCGCGGTGCTGCTGCACCTGCCTCTGCCGGAGGGGCTGTCTGACGCCAAGGACTTCCTGCCGCTGCTGCCCACCGGGCTGCGGGCCTTCGCGCTGTATGTGCAGGCCCACTATCTCTATCTGACGGGCTCATACGGCCCCAGCGCCGGGACGGTGGAGGCCACCCTGGCCATGGGCGCGGTGCGCTACCCCATCCCCGCCATCTATCTGCATCTGGTGGCGGTGATGGATTACATGAGCCTGAAGCAGACCGACCAGGCAAAGGCCCATCTGCTTGCCGCCTGGGATCTGGCCCGGCCCGACGATCTGATTGAGGGCTTCGGCGAGCATCACGGCCTGCTGGGCGGGATGCTGGAGAGCGTCATCAAGCCCGACTGGCCGGAGGACTTCAAGCGCATCATTGACATCACCTACCGCTTCTCTGCGGGTTGGCGAAGAGTTCACAATCCGCAGACCGGCCACGATGTGGCCGACGCCCTGACCACCACGCAGTTCGCCGTGTGCATGCTGGCGGCCCGTGGCTGGAACAACCAGAACATCGCCCAGCATCTGCACATTTCCACAAACACGGTAAAAAGCCACATATTTCAGGCCATGCGGATCCTGCAGGTGGGCACCCGGAAGGACCTGAAGCGATATATGCTGCGATAGCCGGCCACTGCAGAAATGCCCGCGGGATCTCCCGCGGGCATCACCCGTTTTTGGGGGTGAAACAGGTAATGGTTTTCTCAGATCTTCTCTGCTAAAATTGGAAGTGCGAGGAAATAACCAGAAAGGGCAGGGCCCCTTTCCGCATGGAGATCCCCATGCGAGGGCCGTGCGGCAAAACCGCCGAGGGAGGGGAGGGCGGCATGGAACGGACCGTGCATTACAACATTGAGGGGGCGGAGTTCGATGTCCCGATATACTATGACGAGCTTGTCAGGCAGGAAATCGAACGTCTCCCGGATTTTCTGGAGCATCCCATCCATACCCCGTCCGGGGAGCGGGTCATGCTCACCATCGAGGACGCCTGTGAAAACGGGATCCCGATAGACGGTGAGGCCCGATGTATCGACTGCGGCTCCTGCCGGTACTACCGCCAAACTCCCGGCACTCTGCTGGGAGTCTGCAGCCATGAGGCCATGCGCAAGCGCGCGGACATTCAGGAAATGAAGGACTGAGAAAAGAGGAGGAACCCACATGAGGAAGCAGCTGACTGCGGTACTGTTAACCCTATGCATGATGCTGACCCTGCTGCCGGCCCCGGCCTACGCCGCCGTGGGCGACCTGCTTGGCAACAGCCCGGCTGCGAATCAGGAGCTGCTGGATCAGCTGAGTGCCCTCACCGGCCAGGACAGTGAGACGGTCCTCGCCCTGTTGGAACAGTACGGCCTTCTGGACGAGGACGGCAACCTGTCCACCGACCAGACCGTGGAGCTGGACGGGGTGGAGTACACCCTGGAGGGGATCGAGGCCCTGCTGAGCGATCCGAACACCGATCTCGGCCAGACCGGCTATGTGGACGGGGTTCCCATCGCGCTGGGGAATCTCGCGACCATTATTGCCATCGAGCGGGAGCTCCAGCGGATCCAGGAGACCTACTTCTCCGGAAAGTCCTTTGACGGCGAGGCGCTGGACAACCTGAACAGCCTGATCGACCAGATCCAGGCGGAGGGCATCACCGTCCAGAGCGGGGAGGATGGTCAAACCGCCTCCGCCCCCGACACGAAGGTCTCCCTGGATGTGAGTGACTTCCAGGAGCTGGAGTTCGGCCTGCAATACGGGCTCAGCGGGGGCATCACCAGCGGCACCACCGACGCGTACTCCTACACTCTGAAGGTCTCCTATGATCCCGGCCTGATCGGCGACGTCATCGACAGGATCGTGGTGGGCCCGTATTACAACTTGACCACGGAAGGGGTGGACCCGAACGTCCGCGTCACCCTGACGGAGGACCACCGCACTGACGAATTTACCTATACCTATACCTATGACAGCAGCGACCCCACCGCCGCCAGGAGCAACCGGCTGCGGGTCTATGTTTACTGGAAGAACCCGACCCTCTCTCCCTATTCCCACTACAGCTTCGGCGAGCTGGCCGGATCGCTGACCTTCTCCGACCCCACCGGCCGGATGGTGTTCCAGGACGGCTCCACCTACTCGGACGCCCACACCCTGCTGCTGACCACGGAGCGGGAGGCGCCCGACCTGTCCAAAACCTCGTGGACGAATCCGGAGAACACGGACCATTTTGAGAATAGATGGAGCGATGCCGTTGATTTCCCCATCCTGGACAGAAGCAGGGATGAGGACCATAAGACCCAGGTGGACCGGATCAACGACCTGATCGCCATTCTCCAGGGGGCCAAGACGGAGGCCACCGATAAGCCCATCACCGAGAGCAACGCCATCTTCTATACCGTCACGGGCGAGCTGTATCAGTCCAACAGCAAGGGTGACTATATGACTGTGGTGGAGGGAAACCCAAACAGTTATGCTGAACTCCTTCCGGAAGCAGAGAGAATAGTCCTAGATCCTCTCGTCGATGAGGACGATCATAACCAATTTAAAAGCGGCGACACAGAGCCCTTTGCGTTTGATTACACCGCCTGGAGCGAGACGGGGGAAGACGCCGTGTTTTCCACCATCAGAGTGGTGGCGCCGTATTGGCATGCCAACGGCGGCGGCGCATACGAACAGATCGATCTCAGCATCAAAAACTGCACCGTGACCCTGTTGGACAACGGGGGAACCGACACGGGAGCCCCGAAGCTGATCAGCGTCTCCGCCCCGGAGGGGCCCTACTACCCCGGGCAGGTGGTCCCCGTCACCCTGACCTTTGACGAGCTGGTGAAGGTGGCGGACGACACCGTTATCACCGTCAATAACAAGGATTACGCCGCGGAGGAGCTGCGCATGAACACCGCGGGCAGCCGGCTGGTGCTGTGGTACCGGGTGCTGCCGGTGGACGGCGCCGGGCTGAACGTCTCTTTCGAGGCCTCTGACATCTGGAACAAAACGGTGGAGGTCAACAAGACCGTGGACAATGTGGAGCTCGTCACCGCCCAGCGGCGCAGCGCCGTCACCGATATGAACGTAACGATGGCGGACGGGGACGATCTGGCCAAAACTGCCACCGTCACCATCACCCTGGACAATGCGTATGCGCAGGATATTCAGGACTATATCAGTTCAAACGGCCAGCTGCCCTTCCGGGCGGCAATCTACACAGGCGGCACGGAGGTCTCCTCCCTGCCCATCAAGCAGCAGGAGGACGATTCCTTTGCCACGGATCCCTACACAATCCCGGCGGGGACAGGCACAGCCAACCGGTACCACGCCATCCTCCAGGTCAATGAGGGCACGGCGGACAGCCCTGCCTGGACAGAGCTGCCCTGGTGGGACAAGAGCTTCTCCAGCGGCGCCATCCACGCGGTGACCAGCGTGACGGTTCACGCCAGCACCGACTACAGCGGGAGCTATATCTACACCATCGACGCATCAGATCGGCGCACCTGGCCCACCGTCTGGGCCACCCTCTATACGGGGACCGGCGAGGAGCCCACCTATACCACCGGCACATGGGACTGCAAAACCGTGAGCGGAGACGTCACTGCCACCATTGTGGCAGATCCCGAACATCTCAATGATGTCAGATATGGCAAGATCCAGCCTGGCAGCGGCAGCGGCTGGATCCGGTGTACCTTCACCGCCGACAACGGCACAGAGGACACCAGCGACGACGTGACCAGCGAGACCTACCGGGAGTTCTATGTGGTCGTGGGGGAGGTGCCCTTCCTGGGCTTTGCCTCCGACACCGTGACCGCCCAGCGGTACGCCGCCCTGACCCTGAGCTGGGGCAGCAACCTGGGCTCTTTCCAGGGCGGAAGTGAGCCGTACACGATCAAGCTCTATCAGGGCAACTTCACGGGCGAGAATGCGCCACTGGATGAGACGGCCCTTGTAGCTGAATACACCAGTCAGACTGCCAGTATCGAGATCCCGGCGGGCGTGCTGTCGGAGATGTCCGCGACGAGCGACGTGGACTACACCGTGGTGGTCTCCGCCCCCGACCCGCGGGGCAGCAGTTACTCGACCCTGACCGACCGGGTGGGCATCACCCTGGAGAGCCAGCCCGTCACCGCCCGGCTGATCCGGCCGGCGGACCTCTACATCACCGACGACGTGGAGTCCGTGGACATCGGCTGGGAGCTGAAGGGCCTGGCTGAGGGACAGCAGGCCACCTTCACCGTCCAGCGGGTGCGGGCGGATGACAGCCTGGAGACGGTCGCCTCCTTCTCTGTCCAAGATCCGGGGGGTTCCTATACCCTGTACCCGTCGGCGGTAGAGACCGCCTATATCAGAGGCCTGAAGGACACCTATCAGGTCACCCTCACGGTGGACAACGGCGACCAGGCCCCCAGCACCGACGCCTTCGCCCTCCACGTCTACAACAGCGACGGCCTGTGGCTGGTGGACAAGGCTGGGAAACGGATCGACGGTTCGATCATCCGGATGAATAACAATGATAAGGTTATAAACGCCGGAATTCTGACGAACACGGAGGAGATTCTGGCCCTGCGGCAGCAGCTGGGCCTGCTGGAGTACATCGGCGTCAACTACGACGCCTACACCTGGAACTCCTTCCGGGACGGCATCCGCTGGGCCACCGACAACGGCGCCATCTCCATCAACTACAAGCAGGGCGGGCTGTACGAGAACATTGAGAACTTCAGCTACGACACCTATCTGCCCGAGCTGCTGATGGGCATTTCCACCACTGAGGGCGGCAGCGCCACCATCACCGCCACCCATGCCGCCACCGGCATGAGCGCCAGCGTTGAAGTTTACGCCTCCACCCTGAAGGACAAGTTCTACCTGTTCCAGGTGACCCCGGCGGCGGTGACCACCCTGCGGTACACCGACGGGAGTAATAGGCAGAAAGAGGTCACCACCAATAAGGACGGCGTGCTGGCCCTCTACGAGCCCACCGGCATCGCCAGCGACGTGCGGCTCAGCTCCGCGGTCACAGACGCGGACGGAACCAAGGAGTACCTGGGCACCATCCAGCAGGAGGAGCTCCTGTCCGGCGAGGGGGACGCCACCAAGCTCCAGCTCTACCCCCTGAATACCGTCCGCCTGCGGGAGGCCGCCAAGGTGGAGCTGACCCTGGTGGAGCCCGACGGCTCCCCCCTGGCCGATTCCCCCGTCATCGTCCGGGGCGGCGTGTATAAGAACGGCCGCTTCTGCCCGGACGCCGGCCTGGGAGAGAGCCGGGACTCCATCGGAGGAGGCGGCGCGGACCAGCGGGAACACGGAACCAAGTTCGACACCGACGAAAACGGCAAAATCACCATCTACTTCGACCCCAGCGAATTCCATTACAGCGGAGAGACCTCCGGCTCCCTGCTCCCCTCGGACCAGATCAAGTATGTGCTGGAGATCACCGACATTGATGATGACACCTACTACCCCCTGTTCCAGACCGTGGACGGCACCGTCAGCCCCCTGAAGGAGATGCGCGCCGCCTCCGGCGTGGTGGTGCTGGAGGAGGTGCCCGAGGGGGAGGCAAACAAGCCCTTCATTGCCCGGCAGACCGTCACCTACTACAACGCCGAAGGCCAGGCGAGCCAGACCATGGACGTGCGCCGCTCCACCGGCTTCGTGGGCCCCAACAGCACCTTCCCCACGGCGGAGCTGAACACCGTTGTACTGGCCTGGGGTGTGCCGGCGAAGGACGAGTACACCTCCAATCGATACAACCTGACCATCGTGACCGAGGACGGCTATGAGCCCGAAGAGGGCCTGAGCCCCAGCACCACCTACTACCCCTTTGCCTCCATCCCGGTGGTGGAGTGCGATATGACGCTCTCCGCCGCCACCATGACCGACGCCGGCTGGGTGGACAGTGCGGAGGATGTGGGCCTCAAGGTCCGGCTGAGCGAACATGTGGGAATGAGCGAAACAGAACCTGGTGTGACCGGTGTGACCACCCTCCTCCAGGAGATCACCCTGCCCTTCCGGGCCATCGACCTGACCCATGTGACCCCGGTGGATAAGGCCGAAAATGTCACCGGCATGCTGTTCACCATGACCGAGGCCTCCGCCCTGGAGCAGGCGACGAGGGCCTTTACCACAGATGTGACCGGCGACGCTGTGGCCGGGAAGCTGGCCTCCGGCCTGCTGAACCTCACCGGCGGCATCGACACCAGCGTGTTCAAGATGCTGGTCACCCCCAGCGACGATCCCACGGTGTTCAACGCCCTGATCTGGGCGGGCTATGACGATCTGGAGCTGGCGGACGCGGACTACTCCGAGGACGGCGTGGCCGTGAGCCTCTACTCCGGCGAGTTCGACGTGGGCCTGCCCTCCCGGGAAAAGGTCAGCGATATGGCCCGGGGCTCCTACCTCCCCGCCAGCGTCTCCACCAAGCGCCAGGTCGCGCTGGATTCCACCGGCGCGGATCTCAAGCTCCAGCTGGAGGGCTTCTACGAGGCGGAGATCCGCTATAACGGCGAGGATTGGGAGGTCTACACCAAGGGCGGCGGCTTCTCCGCCGGCGTGGGCGTGGAGTTCGGCTTCGACGTCAACGCCTTTGTGGGCCCCGTGCCCGTCACCGGCTCCTTCCGGGTGGGCGGCGCCGTGCAGCTCAGCTTCCAGACCGCCCTGCGCTATGACCAGGGGGACGAGCCGGTCAACGACTTCCTCACCAACCTGCGCCTCAGCGCCTACGTCAATGCCTTCGGCGGCTTCGGCTTCGACTTCGCCATCGTGGCGCTGAAGATCGGCCTCTTCGGCGAGCTGGGCGTGGACAGCCAGAACCAGTTCCTGACCCGGGCCGCAGGCAATGATCTGCAGGGGCAGCAGCTGGCCCTGCAAAGCCAGGTGGGCATCAAGTTCGTGGCCCAGTTCCTCTTCATCTCCTACGAGGCGGTGCTGGCCTCCGTCTCCTACCAGGATTCCTGGCATTACAACGGCTGGGAAGCCATTGAGGATTACTGGGACGAGACCGGCACCGGGCTGTCCATCCAGAGCCTCCAGTACGCGGCGGCCGCGAACGGTTTGGCTGTGGCCTCCGCCACCGCCACCCTCCAGAGCCGGGACTACCTGGAGCAGTATGCCCGCAGCTGGAACGAGCCCCAGGCCCGCATGTCCCTGCGCAGCCTAACCAATACAGAGAATGCCTGGACGGACATTCTCCAGGAAAACGCCAATCCCGCCTCCTTCCCCGAGATCAGCGACGACGGGCAGCTGCTGGCCTACATCAGCGACTGCGGCAGCCCCAGCATCTACGACAGCCGGGCCCATTTCAGCACCCGGAACGGCAGCGGCTACGGGTCCTCCAGTGCGATTGCCGGCCCCGACGGCTTTACCGGCTACGGCGACAGCGACGTGGACATCGCGGGCACCAGCGACTTTGCCGCGGCGGCCTGGGTGCGGCTGAAGCAGAGGCTGGAAACCAAGGATGCCGGAGAGAAGGTCTCCCTGGAGGAGCAGAACACCCTGATGAACGGTGCGGAGATCGTGGCGTCTGTTTACCAGAATGGCGAATGGACCTCCACCCGCCTGACCAACGACAGCGCCCCCGACCTGGCCCCCGCGGTGGCGGCCAACGACAGCAGAGCCATCGTATTCTGGCGCAGCGCGGTCAGCAACATAGAATCGACCGACAGCCAGGAGGATCTGCTGGACTTTGACGCCCGGGACTGCATCATGTACAGCGTCTACGACGGCGCTGGCTGGAGCGAGCCCGCCATGCTCTACAACGGCTCCAACGGCTCCGTCAAGGCCCTCCAGGCCGCCATGCTCCCCGACGGCACCGCCATCGCGGTGTACACCCTGGACCGCAGCGAGGCGGACGCCGGCAGCTATGAGATCGCCTACACCATCGTGGACAGCGACGGCGAGCTGGGCACCACCATGCTGGCCACCAGCGACACCTGGCTGGATGAGAACCCCCAGGTGGTGACGGCAAACTTTGGCACGGACGATACCCGCTTCGTCATCGGCTGGCACAGCCTCCAGGACGGAGAGAGCAATATCCAGATGCTGGCGGTGGATGAAAACGGAGCGATGTCCAACGACTTCCCCGCCTCCCTGACCGCCCTGGTCCGGGACGGCAGCGCCGCGGTGAGCAGCGACTTCCGCTTCGCCTCCATGGGTGAAAACGACAGTATTGACAACCTGACGGTCATCTGGAGCGAGACGGTGGAGGACGGAACCGACGCCAACGGCAACCTTGTGGCAGCTCACAGCGCGCTGAAGGCCGCCAAGCTGCTGCGCAGCGATACGGACAGCAATTACCGCCTGTCCGCCCCTCTGGAGGTGGCGGTGCTGCCGGACAACAACCTGGTCAACCACTTCAGCGCCTACCTCGACAGCAGCGGCCAGGTCAAGGCGGTGATCCAGGCCACCAAGTACAGCAATGATAACACAGTGGAGATCCTTCTGGAAGACAGCGACGGCAACCCCATCTTGATGCCAGACGGCAAAACCCAGGCAACGATCACCATTCCCAGCGAGGAGACCATGCTCTACACCGCCACCTCCCAGTTTAAGGAGTACGCGGTGGAGGTGGACGCCATCGGGGTGGACTATGAGAACCTGGCCCTGGATCGCCTGACGCCCATCCAGTTCCAGATCCGCAACACGGGCCTGAAGCCTGTGAGCGGTCTGACCGTCAAACTGACTGAGGAGACGACGGAGACTGCTTCTCTGACGGGCTCCCTCCAGCCGGGGGAGAGCGCCACCCTCACCGTCATGCATCAGGTGGGCGGCGAAGTGAGCAACACGGGCTACACGATCTCGGGCGGCAATGGCATCAGCGAGACCGGCACCGTCTATCTGGACTACCCGGACGTCGGCATCTCCCAGATGAAGGTGCTGAAGGAGGAGGCGGGCGAGCGCACCATCGCGGTCACCCTCTACAACGCCTCCGCCGCCACCCTGGCCGGGAGCAAGGGCCGGACCGTCAAGCTGGCCTTCTACACCGACAACCTGCTGACGGAGGCGGCCCCGGTAACCCCCCTCTCCACCGGAAGCGACATCACCGTTGATGACAAAACCAAAACCATCACCATCTCCGGCGAAGACAACCTGTCCCGCATCGACGACGGCACCTTCACCCTGACCCTCACCTACGATGTGGGCGAGTATGTGAAGACAACCCTCGAAAAACAAGAGATCCCCGACAGCGGCGTCTACCTGTACGCCGACGCCTGGGCGGAAGGCAAGGTGGGCGAACAGAAGGATCCCCAGCGCCTGCCCGAATACCACGACGCCGACAACCAGGCCGCCGCCCTCCTCACCGGCGCCTATGCCCGCACCGGCCACCAGTACACCAGCCTGGACGTGGAGCAGAGGACGGACAGCACCACCGGCAACACCACCGCCACCGTGACCCTGACCAACAACTCCCTGCGGGAGCAGACGGTCGATCGCCTGCTGGCCGTCCTGGTGAACGAACAGCGCGAGCCGCTGGAGAGCGAAATCGTGGATACTGAAACCAAGCTTGCCGGAGAGACCTCGGACACCCAGGACGTGGCCTTCAGCCGGGCGGGCCAGCGGGTGCTGGTATACCCCCTGGTCATGGACAACGTTCTTTATTTCGAGGGCCTGCCCATCACGCCGGAGGACTTCCAGACCAGCGGAGGGGACGGCATCAATTTCGCGTGTACCTACCAGCTTCGGGAGAGCGACTCCGCCACGAATCTGCTGATCTCGGCGTATTCAACGGACCCGAACGGCGTCACGATCAACGGCAAGCCTTTGGGCTTCGGCGGCTCCGAATCCGTCAGTTTGGACCCCCTGGTGGGCCAGGGCACGGATCCCATAACGGTGGAGATCCAGCTGGGCGAGTCCCGCTACACCCTGAAGCTGCTGCCCAGAGACTACGGCGTCAATTACCCGGAGGATCCGACCATCATCACCCAGCCCCAGGACGCCGCCTACCTGCAGCACGGCGCGGCAGAGCCCCTGACCGTGAAGGCCCAGGTCTCCGACGGCGGTAAGCTCTCCTACCAGTGGTATCGGAACGTGACCCGCTCTGACAGCGGCCCATATCGGGAGGAGATCGAAGGCGCCACGGAAGCGACCTACACCCCGCCAACAGACACCCTGGGCACCATCTACTACTCCTGCCAGGTGACCAATACCCTTCCCACCGGGGAAACCGCTTCTGAAAACAGTACGCCTGCGGGTGTCACCGTGACAAAGGCGGGTACAGCAGAGCACATCATCACCTTTGACGCCGCCGGCGGCGCGTGCTCCGTGGCCAGCGCCGTGACGACGGGCGGGAAGCTCGCCAGCCTGCCCACGCCCACGCCCACCCGGGAGGGATATACCTTCAGCGGCTGGTTTACCGCCTCCTCCGGCGGCGAAAAGGTCACTACCGACACAGCCTTCACCTCGAATACCACCCTCTTCGCCCAGTGGATCCAGGAGGGCGGAGGCGACAATCCCGGCGGAGGCGGCGGCGGATCCTCCTCCTATAGGATCACCGTGGAGTCCAGCGGCAGCGGCACAGTCACAGCCAGCCGGAGCTCCGCCAGCGCGGGCAGCACTGTCACGCTGACTGTGGAGCCGGAGGACGGCTATCAGCTTGACAGCCTCACCGCGGCAGACCGGAATGGAAAGGCGATCACGCTCAATGACAAGGGGGATGGTACCTACACCTTTACCATGCCGTCCAGCGCCGTCACCGTGAAGGCGGCCTTTGCCCCGATCGACCCGGAGCCCCTGCCCTTTGTGGACGTGCCCGACGACGCCTATTACCGCGACGCCGTCAGCTGGGCTGTGGCCAACGGGGTCACCAACGGCACCAGCGGCACCACCTTCAGCCCCTATAACCCCTGCACCCGCGCACAGATGGTGACCTTCCTGTGGCGGTCTGTCGGCTCTCCCGCGCCCAGCGGCGAAAGCAATCCCTTCGTGGATGTATCCGAAGGCGCCTACTATTATGACGCGGTGCTGTGGGCTGTGGAGCAGGGAATCACCAACGGCACCAGCGGTACCACCTTCAGCCCCAACGCCACCGTTACCCGCGGGCAGACGGTCACCTTCCTGTGGCGCCACGCCGGGTCTCCGGACGTCAGCGGCAGCAGCTTCACAGATGTAGCGGCTGACGCCTACTACAGCACCGCGGTAGCCTGGGCCGCCAGAGAGGGAATCACCAGCGGCACCACGGCCACCACCTTCAGCCCCTATGATCCCTGCACCCGCGCGCAGATCGTGACCTTCCTGTACCGGGCGCGGTAACCAGCAGCTTGACACCTCCGCATCGCCGCTCCGTGGCGGCTGCGGCGCCAGGGCGAAACCTGTCCTGCGGGCGCAGGCCCAATCGGATCTCCCAGGACCGCTTCGCGGAATTCTGTCAGCGCCCTGATCCAGAAAAATCCTGCCGGGAATTCCCGGCAGGATTTTTTCAATCCCGCGTATGTTCACCATGCCAGCGTCCCTGCCATAAAGGGGAAGCGCCTCTGCCTCCCGCCGGGCTGTCCGGCCGGAAAGCCGCCTCTGCCTCCGGGGCAGCCTCCATGCCAATACAGGAAAATGACGCAGAGAGGGACCTCTCTGCGTCATTTTCAAAGCGGGATCAGCCCGCCTGCGCCCGGAAGCGGTACAGGATCACCGCGAACTGGGCCCGGGTGGCGGTGCCGGCGGGATCCAGCGTCCCGGCGCTGGTGCCGCCCACGATGCCGTTGGCCACGGACCACCGCATGGGCTCCACCGCGTAGGCGGAGACGGTGTCCGCGTCCGGGAAGCGGGACAGGTCGGCCCGCTGGTCGTTGACGCTGCCCTCCATAGAGGCGTAGCGGAACAGCAGGGCCACCAGCTGCTGCCGGGTCACGGGGCTGCCGGGGTTCGTGCCGTCGGAGATGCCGTTCTCCATGGCCCAGGTCCGGGCCTCCGCCATGTTGGCGGGGGCGGCGCCGGAGAGCCGTGCCAGGATCATCCACACCTGCTGGCGGGAGATGGGGCCGTTTGGGGTGAAGGTGGTCGCTGTGGTGCCGTTGACGTAGCCGTTCTCAAAGGCCCACTTGATCTCGTCATAGGCCCAGAAGGTCTCCGGCACGTCCACGAAGAATCCCGCTCCGCCGATGGGGACGAAGGTGACGGAAATGGTCACCCGGCCCCGGGGCTGGACGAAGGTATAGGTGCCGTCGCCGTTGTCTGTGACGGCCACCGGGTCACCGTCCCGGTCCGTGACCGTGACGCTTCCCACATCGTAGCCCTCGTCCGGCGTGACGGTGATGGTGACGGTGTCTCCCGCGTCCGGCCGCCGGGGCGCGGTGGTGACCGTGCCGCCGGTCCCCGCCTGGATGACGGGGGGATAGCCGGAGCTGCCGGAGCCGCCGGAGGACGTGGTGTCGGTGTTGATCAGCCGCAGGGTGTAGATCTGGGGCGCGCCGTTGTTGGTCACGGTGATCGTCCACTCCGTGGTGCCGTAGGGCAGGTCCAGGGTATAGGGCTGCGTGGTGTCATAGGCCGCCCCGTTGAAGGTGATGGCCGCGTTGGGATCCTGGGGCAGGATGTTCAGGATGCCGCTGGTGAGGCCCGCGCCGGTGGCCGTGTATGTGGCCGTCCCGTCAAACTCCACCTGGGCGCCGGAGAGGGACACGCCGGCCAGCGCCGCGCTGCCCATCACCACATCGGAGAAGTCCACCAGCACCGACGCGCCCGTCTGGGCGAAGTCAAAGGCGAGGGTCTCCTTCCCCTCCTTCGTGAGCTGCAGCGGTCCTTCCGCCGTGTAGCTCTGCTGCTTTGCGATGGCCCTGCCGTTTTCGTCCAGCAGCGTGACGGTCACGTTGCTGCCCTGGGCGGTGCCGGTGATCCTGTTGTACTGCAGGTCCACCGTGACGGTGGAGCCGGTGCCGCTGTTGTCCAGGGTGGAGGTGATGGTCACATCCTCGCCCCGCCGGACGGCCAAGCTCTGCAGCGTCCGGCTGGTGGTGTTGTTCTGCTGGTCGTACTCGTAGACGCTCTCGTACTGGGCGCCTCCGGAACGCATCCGGAGCAGCGCCTGGGTCTCCGCGGGCGTCTGGGACACGGCCTGCTCCACCCACGCCTTGGCGTAGACGGTGACGCCGCTGTCCGGGATCTCCCGGGCGGTCCCATCTGTGTCCGCCACATAGCCGGCGATGTCGAAGGTGACGCTGCCGCTGTAGCCGCCGCTGTCGATGAGGGCCAGGCCGGCCGCATCCTCGATGGTCTGTGTCAGGGGCGTTCCGTCCTCGTCCGTCAGCGGCTCCGTGCAGGCCTGGTCGCTGTAGAAGCCCACCTGGACCCGCCACTGGTCCTCCATGTCGGACAGCTTTGCGGGAAGGGCGTTGTACAGGGAGTAGCGCAGGATCCGCAGGCCGTCCTCCTCCGAGACCACCTCCAGCTTGGAGATGCCCACGTCGGGGATGTCCAGATACAGGGTGCCGCCATATTCGGCAGTGCCGTTGTTGTTCTCATAAGCGGCGATGATCCTGTAGGGGACGTCCTCCACCGTTTCTTGGATGTCCACCCGGGCGGTGACCGTGATGTCCCGGTTGGGCATCAGATGCAGCCGGATGCCGTCCTCACCGCTGTAGAGGGGATCGTCCGCCGAGTTATAGTAGGTCGTATTGCCATCCGGCGACACGATCTGCAGGCCGGTGACGGCGTCCTTGCCGTTGTTGCGGATGGTGAAGGGGATGTCCGCCGTGCTGTTCAGGTGCAGTTCGTCGTACTCCAGGGACACCGCGGACAGGCCGATCTGGTTGATGAACGCCGCCGTGGCGGTGTACATCCCGGACACGGCGATGGGAACGGTGATGGAGCCGGGGATCTCTTCCCCGGTCTTGGGGTCGGAGATCGTCACGTCTTTCTCCTTCGTCTCATCGTACTGGGTGGCCAGGAGGACGGACTTGACCGTCTGATCCTCCGCCACATAGGCGTCGAAGGAGTCGATCACGGCCTGGGCGTTCTCCACAGAGGCCACCTCCACCGCGCCGGACACCGTGAAGGAACGGCCGTCCTCCACGAACTTCACCGCCCGCAGCACGTCGTAGCCGGTGTTCTGATAGCCGGATTCGATGGCGTCTTCCAGGGCGGAGCTCCCGTCGGGATCTGCGTTGGGATCTGCGCCGGGCTCTTCATTCGCCTCGCCGGGGGCCACGGAGTCCACCCACAGGATGGCCAGTTCCCCGATGGTATCCGCGTTCTTGGCAAAGCGGAAGTTGGCGCCGATGGCCGCGCCGGTGCCCGCCGTGGCCTGGCCCAGGGATTCGGGCATGGCGTCGTACAGGACGCCGTCCTGGTTCAGGGCCGCCAGACGGATGTCGGACTCGGTCTCGCCGGTGTCCGCCACCGGCTGCTCCGTGTGCCAGGCGATGACGAACCGCTCCGTCTCGTATGTTCCATCGTTGTCATCATCGAATTTCACGGCGGCGATCTGGGGGTTCTCGTCCAGGCTGTCGTCGCGGGTCAGCTGGAAGGTGCGGATCTCGTTCTCGCTGTCAGAGCTCGCCGGGAGGATGGCCGCCACCGTCTCCCAGTCGGTATTGCCGGAAGCGGACGCGTCCGCGCCGGTGTCCAGGGTGTAGGTCACGGCGGCGGTGCCGTCGGAGAGCATGGCCGCCTCGATGCCCTTGACCGTGGCGCCGGTGTCGGTGCCGTCGTAAAGGGTCTGGGTCTCGCTCCAGTTCTCGCCGTCAAACACCTGGTAGCGGATGGCGTCCTGCTGGTCGAAGTCGGTGATCTCGCCGGCGGCGGTGGAGTTGACCTCCCGCCAGGCCACCACCGTGCGCTCGCCGTTGGTGGCCACCACCGGCGCCAGGTCCGGGGCGCTGTTGTTGGTGAGCCGGTGGAGCGTCCAGTCCTTCCCGTCAGCTGAAATGGCCGCCACGATCTCCGTGGAGGTGAACTGGTTCATCACCTGCCCGTCGTTGAGGACGCCGTTGGTGTTCTCGTCGATGTCGTCGGGGACGATCTCGGCCATCTGCCGGACCCACACGGCGGCATAGCCGTCCTGAGAGCCCGCCACCTTCAGAGAGCTGTCGCCGTAGCCGTCCGGCACGGCATTGACGGTGATGCCGCTGCTGCCGCCCTCCATCCGGGCGCCCACCAGGAAAATGTCGTTTGTTTTCGTGGAAGCCGCCACACGGGTCATGGAGATGTCCTCGGCGTCCTCCTCGTGTCCCTCTCTCCGGTCGCTGAGATAGAGCAGGACTTCCCCGTCGTCGGTCAGCACCGGGGACGCGTAGGGATAGGCGCCGGTCTGCAGGGCCTTTGCTACTGCCTGCTGCTCGTCCAGCGCGTTGGCGGCCATGTCGCCCACCCACAGCTGGTCGGAGACACCCACATAGTCCCGGCTCTCCAGCTGGGCCCCCAGGTCCACGGCGTAGTACACCTGGCCGTCGGACAGCGTCAGCCGCTGGATCTCCTGGTTGTTGATGGTCTGGTTGGCCGCCCAGATCTCCTCGATGGTGTCCCATTCGCCGTAGGAGTTCTCCAATTCAAAGCCCACGGAGCAGAACACCTTCTCGTAGCTAATGAACAGGAACTTGAAGACGAACTCGATGCCGGTGGAGCCGGAGAACCGGGGCTCCTGCCCGTCCAGCGTCGGATCGGTCCGGGTCTCGTCCACGGGCCCCACGGCGCTGATGTTGCCGTATCCGTCGGGCGCCGCGCCGCTGCCCAGATAGTTCCGGTTCAGCCAGTTGAAGTTCAGGTCCGCGTTCAGCTGCCCGAACACGCCGATCTTGCAGGCCAGGACGGAGATGTCGAACCCGATGCCGGCGAACACCCGGATGTACAGGAAGATGCGCAGGGCGGTGAGGTAGTCGGTGCCGGTGCTGGTGGTGTGATAGCCGCTGGCCAGGGCCTGGTCGAAGGTCTCCTGGTCCCGGGCGGCCGCCAGCTCCGTGAACACGTTGTCCGGCGCGGTGTAGTAGGTGCCCCGCTGCATATCCAGGGACACCTCCAGGGAGCCGCCCAGGGTCAAGCTGATGTTGACGGGAACGGGGCCCACCAGCATATTCACATACCAGCTGTAGTTCAGGCCGCCGCCGGCGTGGAAGCCGCCGCTGATGGGGCGGCACTCCCACAGGCCGGTCTCGGTGTTGTAGGCGATGTCCGCCTCGAAATACCCGCCCAGGTCGAAGTTGAAGCTGCGGACGGCCTTGTTCTGGGCCGCGTCCGCGGCCTCGTCCACCACGCTGTCCAGGTAGGTGCCCGTCAGCATCCGGTAGATGTTCATGGCGTTGGGCATCACGTCCAGGTCGGTCCCGCCGGAGGTATTGGCCTGGGCAAAGGCCATGTCCTCCCGGTCGGTGTAGCTGGGGTAGATGCCGGTCTCATTGCCGCCGCTCTGCATATTGCCCACGTTCAGGCAGAAGAAGGCCCGGAACACGGTGGGGTCGCTGGTGGCGGTCAGCCGGACGGCAAAGGTGTCCTGGCTGTTGTCGTACTTGGCGTCCCCGGCCACCAGGGCCATGCCCTCCTGGATCAGCTGGTCGGTGCCGCCCAGGCTCTGGGTCCCGGAGGCGTTCGCCTTGCCCAGCGCGCCGTGGATGCTGCTCATGGTGTTCGGCAGGACGTCGGCCTCCTCCGCCGGCTGGGCGCCGATCATGTTGACGATGCGGAAGGGCAGGGTCAGGGTCAGGTCCGCGGCGTTGCCGTTCCGGCTCAGCAGCGCCTCCACGCTGCGGTTCCGGTAGCAGTCCACGCCCCAGGTGCGCATATTGGCCTCGTCCAGCACCCCCACGTTCTCCGTGAACACCATGTCGCTGAAGGGATACGTCACCTTCCGGCTGGTCTGGCCGGGCAGGGTCTTGCCGGTGGTGTCCCGCAGGGTGACGGTGTTGGCGCCGTCAGACGCCGTGTCCCCCCACCACATGACGGTAGTGGTGAGCCAGGCGGTGGGGAAGGTGGTGCTGGGGCCCACGAAGCCCGTGCTGTCCTTCACCGAGGTCCGGGAGGCCGCCTGGGCGTCGCTGTACTGCAGGGTCTGCATGGCGATGAAGGGGGCGGCGGCGTTGTCCTCCGCCGGGTTCTCCTCCCAGGCCACGATGCTGTCGCCGGAGGCCATGACCTCGTCGGCGTTCATGGACGCGTCCACCCGGATCATCAGGGGGCGGTAATCGCCGTTTTGGTCGGACGCCTCCAGCTGGAAGAGGTACCAGATCTTCTCCCCGGCCTGGACGCCGCCCGCCACGCCGTCGGGCCTGAACTGGCTGATGTCCATGGTCACCCGCAGGTGGCCCTGGTCGCTCGCCTCCAGCTCCACGGTGTAGTCCTCATTGCCCGGCTGGCCGCTGCCGGTGGCGGGCTTGTCGTCCTGCAGGCCGAAGAGCACGTCCTCGCCGCAGTACTCCCCCTGGCGGTACACGCCGCCCCGGAAGGTGACCTCGCCCACATAGGGCGTGCCGTCGGGCTTTTTCAGGTAGATGTCGGCATAGGCCGCCTGCCGCAGCTGGATGGTGTTCACCGGATAGAGCTGCAGCTTGGTGGAGTCCGCCTCGGAGGACACCAGGGCGCTGTTGTAGATGGTGCCCAGCCAGGTGACGGTCTCCTCATCCTCCGTGGTCTCCGACCGGCAGTACACGTCCCCGGCGATGCCGTAGGGGGCGTAGATGGCCGCCGCGCCCGTCTCGTCGGTCTGGAGGGTCTGGGGCTCGCTGACGGCGGAGCGGTCCGCGCTGGTATAGGTCTGATAGGTCAGGGTCGTTGTGGTGCTGGGATAGCACTGGAACAGGTACAGCTTGTCCCGCAGGGTCTTCACGTTCACCTCCAGGGAGTCGGAGATGCCCGTCTGCACATGCTCGGCGGTGACGGTGGTGGTGCCGTCCGCGAGGCCGGAGAGGATGAAGTCCGTGGCCGGGCGGTAGGAGACGTAGGAGAAGTTCTCGATGTTCTCATACAGGGTGCCCTGCTGGTAGTTCACCGTGGCGTACTCGCTCTCGCTGGACTCCCAGGCGATCTGGTCCGCCAGCTCCGCCCAGGCGTACTCCCCGTAGTTGATGGAGATGACGTGCCGCAGGGCGATGTCCCGCTTCAGGCCCACGATGGCCTGGGAGCCCGCCTCGCCGCCGGCGCCCCACAGGCCCGCGATCTTTTCCTCGTTGGACAGGGTGACGCTGTCCCCGGCATCCGCGCCGTCCAGCAGGATCTTCAGTGCTTGGGCCGAGTAGACGTACAGCACGAAGCTGCTGTAGGACCAGGTGGATTCCGCGGCGTTCTTGGCCTTGACGGTGACGGTATAGCTGTCCCGGTAGCTGGTGGGGTCGTTCTCGTTCAGCTGCACGGGGTTGATGGGCAGGGCGTAGGAATACCGGCTGCCGTCCTGCGTGACGTTGTCCAGCGTGTCCACCACGATGGGGGCGCTCAGGGCGTCACTGGCGATGTACAGCTCGAATTGGCCGCCGGTGTTCAGATCCAGGTGCTCCATGGTCCAGTTCAGATCCACGGAGCCCACGGTGTCCACCTGGTACAGGCCGCCCTCCTCCTCGCTGGGCGGCTGGAGCTCCACCACGGCGGGCTGGGAGACCATGGTGACCGTGGCGGTGGCGTCGGTGTCCTGTTTGCCGGCACCCAGATCATAGGTGCCGTAATACTGGCCCTCATATTCCGTATAGACCTCCACCTGGAAGCTGCGGACGCCCTGGTCGTAGAGGCCCTTCAGCACGGTCCCCCAGGGCAGGGTGACGGAGGTGATGGTCTTCTGCTGGCCCTCTCCGGTCCCCGTGGTCAGCGCGGCAAGGTTTTCAGGAAGCTCGATGGCCACCCGCTGTGTGCCCTCTTCGGTTTTGCGCTCATAGAACGCCGACACATGGAACGTGGTGGGGACGAAGGCGCCGTTCTCGCCGCCGGTCTCGTTCTTCTGGCAGATGTTGCTGGACCAGTTGATGATGGCGTTGCTGCCCTCCCGGATGGAGATGGCGCTGGCCAGCTTGGGGATCATCAGGTAGGGATCCTGGCCCACGGCGAAGGTGACGCTGATCGCGGCGCTCGGCACGTCGGGCAGGCCCACCGTCCTGGTGCTGCCGTCCTCGTTTTGGACGTCCAGGCCGCCGTTGAGGGCCACCAGCGTGATGCGGATGGCCCCGGCCTTGCCGGTGGGCACCAGATAGGCGCTGCCGCCCTCCTCCACCTGGAAGGAGGCCACGGTGGGGTCGGAGGACTGCCAGGCGAAGTGGGCGCTGGGGTCCGGGCCCGCCAGGGTGCCGTCCGCCTGGATGTAGCCGACCTTGGTCTTGTCGCCCCAGGTGTAGCCGGTGCCGTCCAGGTCAAAGGCCAGGGCCAGGGTGTTGTCCTGCTGGGCGTAGAGCTGGGGGATCTCAGCTCCGGGGCCATACGATGTCCCCGTTGCCGCATCGGCGGGGGTGATGGTGAGGGTAGGGCTCATGGCGTCGGCAGTCACGCCCACCGTGGGATTCACCGTGTATGTCAGCGCCTTGCCCACCAGCAGCGCCCCGTCCAGCCAGAACTCCACCTGGCCGTCGATGGCCTCGGCGGTGTTGTTGTAGTCCAGGGGGATGGTGGCGGTGAGTTCCGTGGGGGATTCCGAATCGGTGGTGAAGGGGACCGCGTTCTCAAAGCCGTCCACGGAGGCCCGCAGGGCGTCCAGGGTCCAGACCCCGCCGGACTCCTTCAGAGCGCCAAGGACCCACAGGGTATAGTCCGGGTCTTCGCTCAACTTGACGGTGATGGTCAGCCAGGGCTTGTTGTCCGCATCGGTCCCCATTTTCAGGTCGAACTCCCGGAAGGCCGCCAGCTTGTCAGGGGCAGCCAGCTTGACGCCTTCCGGCGTGGTGATGACGGCGCTGGTATCCACCGCGATAGACAGGCCGTTGGCGCCGGTGCCGTTCAGGCTGGCGTCGGTGATGGCCAGGCTGGCCCCGTCGTCCTGTTCCACCTCATACAAGAAGGTACAGCACTCCGCGGTGGTGCCGGCCTCCTCTGGATGGAGCTCCTTTGTGTTGACGGTCAGGGTCATGTCCTCGGAGATCTCCATGGGGTAGGGCTCCCCGGCCGCGTTGGTGAAGGTCACGGTGATGGGGACGGACTGGCCGGGGTAGTAGATCCCCGCCGGAGCGCTGACCTGGGCGCTGAGGGCCGTGGTGGTGTCCCACACCTCCAGCGTTGCGGTGCCGCCGATCTCCGGTACGAAATATATATGTTGATAGTTCCCACCATGAGCGATGCGAGCCTGCACTCTGCACACCCGGACTTGAAGGGGGACACTTTCACCTCTCGCGAGGCTATAAAGTTCACCTGGATAAATCTCAGGATCAGGATAGATAAAGTGTTTTTCCTCCGATTGCTCGTTTTCCGCAAAACGCGCGCCTACACTCGTATGGTATTCATCGTCAGGCGTATACGTTATGGTATAGACCGCCCTGTCCGGCTCTACCATCTGAGAACCGGTGCTGCCGTTCAGGCCATCCTCCAATAAATCATATTGCTTGCCGTCCGTAGTCGTGTACGAGCCCCAAATAGAAGCTTTGGATATGTTATCGGCGCCGGTGATCCCATTGAATTCCGGGTCGACCCGTTTGAATACGGGGTCTGCGAGCAATCTCCCCTGGAATGCAGTTCCCTCCATCGTGTCTGGCACCGTAAGCGAGACGGAGGCACCGTCTCCGTAATAGACCTGCTGAGTACCTTGCTCCACTTTTACATCATCACGGACAGCCACATTGTTATCGGCAGGGCTACCCGAGTATGTGAGCAGCTCGCCCTCTGTGTAAAAATCGCCCCCGCCTTCAAGGTCGACCGTCACATACTCCTTGTATTGGAAGTCATCGTCCCAGCTGACGGTGACGATCTGCTCCCACCGGTCCGTTTCGTTTTCAAACAGGGCGTTGGTCAGGCCGAACAGCTGCACACCGAAGGTGCTCTCGCCGTCTATCCCCAAGTAGGCGCTGCTGTCATTGGGATCGACCTTCCTGACAGCCATGATGCTGCGCGTGACAGACTGCGTACCAGCCGGAATGGTGATCCGATAGGCGTTCAGTTCCTCATCAAGCGAATCTGTTGACATCACCACGGCGGCCGCGGCGCTTCCGGACACGACCCGGAAATACAGGGTCACATCCGCCTTTTGCGCCGGGGTCAGGGTGAGCGTCAGGTCATAGGTCTTGAGATATTCGCTGCTGGAAGTCTCTGTGACCTCCACGCCGGCCCGCACCCCGTGGTCGATGCCGGAGGGGCCCTCCTCCGTCAGGGCGCTCACCGCCAGGGGCTGGGCGCCGCCGGCGAACGTCACCTCCCCGTTGGCCCAGGCGTCCGCCAGGTCATAGAAGCTGGCCGCCTGCTCGTCGGTGACCGCCTGCTCCGTGAAATATGTGGCCTGGACGTAGGCCAGGTACTGCTCGATCTCCAGGACCAGCTTCAATTCCTCCAGGGTGACGTAGGTGCCGTCCACCTCCGCCACCTGGCTCAGGTCCACCTCCGGGTCGGAGAGGTATTCCTCCAGCTCCTCCAGGGTGTAGTCCCGGCCGTCCACGGTGATCTTCTCATCGGTGATGAGATTGCCCCGGCTGTCCACCAGGCCGTAGGACTCCAGCAGGGCCAGATAGGTCTCCGCGTCGTCGCCGTAGGCCTCTTTCAGGGCTGCCAGCAGGGCGGAGTTCTCCACCATGGTGTTGCGCACCAGCTCCCCCACCGCGGCATAGGCCGGGGCGGGCAGCACCGTCAGCAGCAGCACGGCCGTCAGCAGGGCGCAGGCCCAGCGTCTCCACAGGTTTCTCATGTCAGCGCCTCCCTTTCTCTTCGCTCCGGCGGAGCGTGCCCCCAGCATCGGGAGATGCCGGGGAAGGGGCCCATGGGCCCCTCTCGAACGCCGCGCCGGGGTATTCCATGACAAATTTATTATACCATCCGGCCCGGGCGGGCAGCGGTGCCAGTTACGTCAAAAACCGTACCAGTTACGCCGCGGCGGCCCGGCCGGCTTGCCACAGGGAGGCCGGTCTGGTACAATGGTGAACAAGCGGAATCCATCATGGGAGGCGAGGCCGGTGAGGCGAAAAGCAGTTTTGATCTGCGGCGCGGTGTTTGTCCTGCTGTGTGTGGGGACTGTGTGGTTCCTGCGGCTGTTCATGACGGCCGACCCGCCCTATCTCTACCTCACCTGGACGTCGGCCCAGCGGGTGGAGGCGGACGGCACCCTGTCCCCGCCGGTGGAGGACCCCCTGTCCGCCGACCTGGCGGACGGCGGCCTCTGGCGCCTTTCCGCGGAGGCATCGGACATCCCGGCGGACGGCTATCTCCGGCTCAACTGCGCCGGCCTGGAGCTGACGGTGCGGCTGGACGGCGAGGAGGTGTTCCGCTCCGCCGCCTCCCTCTCCTACGGCAGCCAGGTGATGGGCGAGGACTGGGTGATGATCCCCCTGCCGCCGGGGCAGACCAGCTGCCGGGTGGAGGTGGATCTGCGGGTGCTGGACCCGGACAGCGCCCTGTATCCGCCCCTGGGGCAGGTGTCCTCCAACTGGCTGACCGGCGGGGACACCATGGCCTATGCCAATCTCTACAGCATCCCCGCCGGGGGCTGCGCCCTGGTGTTCCTGCTGGTGTGCGGGCTGTTCCTGCTGAGCGCCGCTGCGGGAAGGCCCAATGCCAGCCTGCTGGTGCTGGCCCTGGCGGCGGGTCTGTTGGCGGCCTACGGCTTCAACCGGGGCTGCGGATTCTACTTCCTGCCGCCGTGGCTGAACAGCCTGCTGAACTGGCGGGGCTTCGGCCTGCTGATCCCGGCGCTGCTGGTGCTCTATCTGGTTCTGGGCCGCCGGCGGGGCTTCCTGCGTCTGGCGGGGCGGATCGCCCTGTGGGGGCTTGGGGCGGTGGCGGCCGCCTCAGCCGTGTCCGCTCTGTGCGGCGGCCCCCTCTATGCCTACCTGCGGAGCACGCTGCTTCCGGAGCTGCGGGCCGGGTACTATGACAATCTGCTGTACTGGTGTACGCTGTTCCTGGCCCCGGCCTGCGCGGGCATCTCCGCCTACGACCTGGCCCGAATCCTGGCCGGCACGCTGGCCGAGGCCCGGACCCTGAAGGTGAAAAACCAGCTGACCCTGAAAAGCTACCAGGAGTCCCAGGCCAAGGCCCGCGAGATGGAGACGCTGCGCCACGAGTGGAAGAACCAGGTGGCTGCCCTGGATCTGCTGTGCCAGGCGGAGGACTGGGCCGGCCTGCGCCGCCAGCTGGCGGAGCTGGAGGGGAGGCTGGCCCGGCTGTCACCCAGAGTCTTCGCGGCCCATCCCGCCATCAATGCCCTTCTCCAGAGCGCCGCCGCCCGGGCGGAGAGCCTGGGCGTGGCCTTCCACGCCCAGGTCCTGGTTCCGGAGCGTCTGCGTGTGGACGAGGGAGACCTGTGCACCCTGCTGCTGAACATGCTGGACAACGCCGTGGACGCCGCCGCCGGCGCGGATACCCCGCCGGGGCGGGAGGTGTGCTGCAGGCTCCACCTGACCCAGGGCTTTCTGGCCATCCGGTGTGAGAACACCTATTCCGGCCAGCTGGACCTGGACAGCGCCGGCCTCCCCCGCACCACCCGGCCGGATCCCGTGGGGCACGGCCTGGGCCTGCGGCAGATGCGGGCCGTGGCGGAGAAATACCACAGCGTGCTGGACATCCAGTACACCGCAGACCGCTTCACCGTCCAGACGGCACTGAAGCTCCCGGCGGAGGCCGAAAAATGAGGAACGGCGCCTGAGGCGCCGTTCCTCTTGTTCGTTCACTGCCCATTTAAAAACTGCACCAGCTGGTTCTGGAATTGCGTGTAGCAGCCGCGGCTGACCGGAAGCCGGGTTCCGTCCGAGAGGACGATCATCCGCCGGCCGACCTCCGCCACATGAGGCAGATGGACCAGGTAGCTGTTGTGGCACCGACAGAACTGCCCCGGCGGCAGCAGGCGCTCCACCTCGGAAAGGCTCCCCCGCAGCTCCTGCATCCGGCCGGTGGTCCGGACCTGGAGCAGGTGGTTCCGGCTCTCGAAGTACAGGATCTGGTCCAGGGGCAGGGTCAGGGTGCGGCCGCCGCCCCGCAGCGTCAGGATCCGGGGCACCTGCCGGCGGCGCAGGTCCGCCTCCAAAGCCTCTGCCAGCTCCTCCCGCTGCACCGGCTTGAAAAGGTACTGAATGGGCCGGACCTGGTAGCCCTCCTTCAGATAGGCGTCGCTGCCGGTGATGAAGAGGATCCCCGTCCTCTCGTCCCAGGTCTGCAGCTCCCGGGCCAGCTCCATGCCGCTTTTGCCCTCCATGCAGATGTCCAGGCAGAGCAGGTCGAACCGCTCTCCCCGGCGCAGATCCACCTCCAGGGCCTCCGCGCTGGAAAAGGGCGTCACCCCGTGCTCCACATTCCGTTCCCGCAGGATCTCCCCGCACAGGGCGCAGAGCTCACCCCGCAGCAGTTCCTCATCCTCGCACACCGCCACGCGGTACATAGGCGCGCCGCCTCCTTCCCACTTTGTTTTCTTATTTTAGCATCAATTGCCCCGCCATTCAAGCGGGGCCTCCGGGCCCGGATGCCTTTCCCGTTTCGCTGCCGGCGCTGCGCCGCCGCGGAGCGCGGTGGCGCAGCCCTTCCGCCGTATAACAACCTTTTTATTTACACCGGCTAACCAATCGGAACTTCCGCAGGCGGCTCACCGGGGCTACAATCACTGTGAAAGAAGGTGCCGCTATGTTTTCCATCCAACACATCCTCACGCTTTTTCTGGCGCTGGCCATGGAGCTGGGTCTCACCGCCTGCGGGAGAGAAGCCGCGGTGCAGCCCGCCCCGGAAGCGCCGGAGCCGCCGGCACAGGCACAGGAGACGCCGTCTCCGGAACCGCCTCCGGAATCTTCGGAGCCTGAGCCAGCAGTCACGGAGGGGACAGAGACCTACCGGGGCTTCCGGATGGACAACGTGCTCCACGCCCCGGAGGGGGACATCCACTACCACATCTACATCCCGGACAGCTATGACGGCAGCGAGTCCTATGCCCTCTTCCTCACCCTTCCCGGCTATGAGGGGCTGTACTTCCAAGGGATGGGGCAGAACCTGTACAGCGAGGACTTTGCCTTCGAGGCGCTGCATTACAACGACCGCATGATCGTGGCCGCCCCACAGCTGGATGGCTGGGGAGAGACGTCGGCGGTGCAGGCCATCGCCCTGACTGAGTATCTGCTGGACGCCTATAACATCGACCCGGAGCAGGTCTATGCCGAGGGCTACTCCGGCGGCGGGGAGACCATGTCCCGCG
>CAMMCS010000004.1 GCA_946494635.1 uncultured Oscillibacter sp.
GCATCAAACCGCTGGACTTCGGCTTCGGCAGCGCCGGCGCCATCGTCATGACGGTACTGGTGCTGATCCTGTCCAGCTTCTACATCAAGCGTGCCATGGGTTGACGCCTATGGAAGAGCTGAAACTGACGTTTGTCAATGTGGGCTATGGCGAGGCCATGGTACTGGAGTGCCCGGATCCGGGCCGCCCTGACGGCACCTTTGTCATGGTGATCGACGGCGGCAGCGGTGAGCCGGAGGAGTACGCCGGAGACAGCGGCCGGATTCCACTGGATACCTATCTGTCGCTGCGGGGGATTGACCGCATTGACCTGATGGTGGCCACCCACATCCACGAGGATCATTTGTGCGGCCTGCTTCCCGCAGCGGAGCGGCTGAAGCCCGGCGCCCTCTGGCAGAGCCTGCCGCCGGCATTTTACCGGGCCATGCGCCCCCTGGAGATTCCGGAGGATGGGATCGCCCCCTCCCGGGCAAAGTTCCTGCGGGCACTGAATGACTATCAAACGCTCTGCCGCCGCATGGAAGGGCGCCTGTTCCAGGTGCTGGCCGGCGCGGAACGCAGGCTCTGCCCCGGCCTTATGGTCCGGGTGCTGGGCCCGACCGCACAGCGGGCGGAGCAGTTGGAGGACATGTGCCTGGAGCTGTATCGGGAAAAGGACGATGCTGCGTTCTGGCAGAGACTGGCCCGGCTGGATGGGGAAATGAACAACTACAGCCTGATGCTGCTGCTGGACTACCATGGAACCCGCATCCTGCTGCCCGGAGACACCAACTGCATGGGGTATGACGGCCTTACAGAGGCAGATCTGCAGGCAGACCTCTTCAAGGTGGGCCATCATGGCCAGCGGGACGGCGTGTCCGCAGAGCAGATGCGGATGATCCGCCCCCGGGCGGTGGTGTGCTGCGCATCCAGTGACCGGCGCTATAACAGCGCAGAGCCCGGTATCCTGAAAATGATGGCGGACGACGGCGCGGATCTGTATTTTTCCGACTGTCCGCCGGGGCCGGACGGGACGCCGCCTGCGCCCCACAGAGCATTGGAGATCCGCATAGGCGGCGGAACCATGAAAGCGGCCTATCACTGGGAGGTATGAGACAATGAAAAGCTATGACGTGCTGGTAATCGGGCCGGTATCCCTGGATCAGAACATAGATTATCAGGGGAACGAGCGAAAAGAGGTGGGGGGCGCCGTGGTGGCCTCCGGCTTCGCGGCGGCCAAGAGCGGCAACCGCACCGCCGTGTTCACCAAGCTGAACCCCGCGGACGCCGACGTGGAGGAGCGGTTCGCCGGCTCCGGGGCGGACGTGTACTGGAAGCCCTCCAGGGCCACCTGCTCCATCCGCAACCAGTATTTCACCGCCGACAAGGAGAAGCGGGCCTGCACCTCCATGGGGGTGTGCGATCCCTTCCGGTTTGACGAGCTGCCGGAGGTGGAGACGAAGATCTACCATTTTGCGGGGCTGGTGTACGGCGACTTTGACGGGGCCCTCTTTGCCGAGGCGGCCAAGCACGGGAAGGTGGCGGTGGACGTCCAGTGCCTGCTGCGGCATGTGGAGGCGGACAAGACCATGGCCTTCCACGACTGGGCGGAGAAGAAGGAATACCTGCCGGTGATCGACTATCTCAAGACCGACGCGGCGGAGGCGGAGATCCTGACGGGGCTGACAGACCGGGCGGAGGCGGCCAAGCTCCTCCACAGCTGGGGGGCAAAGGAGGTTCTCATCACCCACAACACGGAGGTGCTGGCCTACGACGGGCAGACCATCTACACCTGCCCCATCAAGGCCCGGAACCTCTCCGGCCGCACCGGGCGGGGCGACACCACCTTCGCCGGCTATATCACCGAACGGCAGAGAGCCGGCGTGGAGGAGGCCCTGCGGTACTGCACGGCCCTGGTCTCCCTGAAAATGGAGTCCCCAGGCCCCTTCCAGGGCTCCCGGGACGATGTGCTGGAATACCTGAAAGAATTCTATTGACATCAGAGTTCCCCTGGCGCCGCCTTCCGCATCACGGAAGCATCTGCGGCAATTTACCGCCCGGCCGACCGCTCCACGTCCTCACCGGCGGCCCGGGCTGACACAAAGGAGGAAATTCCGCCGGCCGGCGGTGCGGCAGTGTGGAGACCTGCCGTAAGCTCTTCCGGGCACGCTCCCGGGATGAGGAGGCCCCTGCGCGGAGGCAAGGGGGCTGCGGCCGATCTGTATGGCGACTGTCAGTCTGAAAAACATCTATAAGATCTATGACAACAATGTCACCGCGGTGCAGGATTTCAACCTGGAGATCGCAGACAAGGAGTTTGTGGTGCTGGTAGGCCCCTCCGGCTGCGGCAAGTCCACCACCCTGCGGATGATTGCCGGGCTGGAGGAGATCAGCAAGGGCGAGCTGTACATCGACGACAAGCTGGTCAACGACGTGGCGCCCAAGGACCGGGACATCGCCATGGTGTTCCAGAACTACGCCCTGTATCCCCACATGACTGTGCGGGAGAACATGGCCTTCCCCCTGAAGCTGCGGAAGGTCCCCAAGGACCAGATCAACCAGCGGGTGGAGCAGGCGGCCCAGATCCTGGATATCACCCAGTACCTGGACCGCAAGCCCAAGGCCCTTTCCGGCGGCCAGCGCCAGCGGGTGGCCATCGGCCGCGCCATCGTCCGGGAGCCCAAGGTGCTGCTGATGGACGAGCCCCTCTCCAACCTGGACGCCAAGCTCCGCAACCAGATGCGGGCGGAGCTTATCAAGCTTCGCCACCGCATCAACACCACCTTTGTCTATGTCACCCATGACCAGACGGAGGCCATGACCCTGGGGGACCGGATCGTCATTATGAAGGACGGCATCGTCCAGCAGATCGGCACGCCCCAGCAGGTGTTCAATACCCCCACCAATCTGTTCGTGGCTGGATTCATCGGCACGCCTCAGATGAACTTCTTCCATGGCGTCCTGGAAAAGACAGAGGCCGGCTATCAGGTCCGGTGCATGGGCGCCGTGATTCCCCTGACAAAAGAGCAGAGCGCCCATCTGACCCAGGCCGGCCAGGCTGCCGGCGAGGTGACTGTGGGTGTACGGCCGGAGCATATGTCCGTCCAGCCCGAGGGCGGCGACGCCATTACGGCCACGGTGGAAGTGTGCGAGCTCATGGGCAGCGAGGTGCACCTCCACGCGGTGGTGGACAATGGCGGGGAGAAGCAGGATGTGGTTCTTCGGATTCCCACCATGGATCTGCCGGCCCAGTATCAGGGCAGCGTCCCCTACGGCACCCAGCTTCAGTTCACCATCCCCAGCCAGATGATCCATTTGTTCGATAACACAACAGAGAAAAGCCTGTTCTGCTGAGGCAGGCTGCGGAACCAACGGACCGCCGGAGAGAATCCTCTCCGGCGGTTTTTTGCGCGGCTGGACAGATGCGGCCTGTTCAGCTGCGTGCGCATCCGGTATCCTGCCGGAAAGGCCCAGCCCTGGCGGGCTTTCCCGCCTCCTCCTGGGACGGGGTTCGAGCGGCCCCTGTGAGCGCCGGCGCTGAGGCGGCTTCAGGCCTGCCAGCAGCCGCGCAGAACGACACCCGGACGGAAACTTCCGCCCGGGTGCTTTTTTCGCGTTTGCAGCGGTGATCCGCAATATGCGGAAAAACCTCCGGGAGAAGCGGGGGGATTCGGCGGCGCGGCCGGAAGACTTTTGGGAAAAAGGAAGCTTTTTCCCTCCCGCTGTGGAACAATTGGCGGATCACAAACTGTGTTCAATGTCATTTTTTGTGCAATTATAATAGATTGAGACGGCTGGTTGATACATATATTAGCCAAAATCACAATAGAATTGCAGAAAAGGAAGGTGAGCGTGATGGATAAACTTGAGGAACTGCGCGAAAGAAGAGCCCGGATTCTGCTGGGGGGCGGCCAGAAGGCCATTGACAAGCAGCACGCCAACGGCAAGCTGACAGCCCGGGAGCGGCTGGAGCTGCTGCTGGACCCGGGGACCTTCGTGGAAGTCGGGACCTTTGTCAAGCACCGCTGCCATGTGCTGGGCATGGACAAAAAGGAGACGCCGGGGGAGGGCGTAGCGGCAGGACACGGCCTGATCAACGGCCGGCGGGTCTATGTGTACTCCCAGGACTTTACGGTACTGGGCGGTGCCGTGGGAGAGATGCATGCGGCCAAAATCGTTGCCGTGCAGGAGCTGGCCATGAAGACCGGCTGCCCGCTGATCGGCCTGATCGACTCCGGCGGAGGCCGTCTCCACGAGGGGGTCAACACCGCCTCCGGCTACGGCAAGATCTTCACCCGGAATGCCTGGGCGTCCGGCTCCATCCCGCAGATCTCCGTGATCCTGGGGCCCTGCGCCGGCGGCGCCTGCTACTCTCCGGCGCTGACAGATTTTATCCTGACGGTGGATAAGATCAGCCAGATGTACCTGACGGGCCCTGTGGCCGTGGAGCAGGCCACCGGCGAAAAGGTGGATCAGGAGACCCTGGGCGGGGCCATGACCCACAGCACCGTCAGCGGCGTGGCCCACTTCATCGACAAGACCGAGGCGGAGTGCTTCACACGGGTGCGGAAGCTGCTGGATTACCTGCCCCAGAACTTCCGGGAGCTCCCGCCGGACGCGGCCCCCACGGATGATCCCTGCCGGACGGACGAAGCCCTCAACACCGTGATCCCGGAGAACAACCGGCTGCCCTATGATGTGAAGGATGTGATCGTCTCCCTGGCGGACAATGGCGAATTCCTGGAGAGCATGCCTTACTTCGCCGACAATATCGTCACCGGCTTTATCCGGCTCAACGGGAAGAGCACCGGCGTGGTGGCGAACCAGCCCCTGTCCATGGGCGGCTGCCTGGACGTGGATGCCTCTGACAAGGCCGCGCGCTTTATCCGCACCTGCGACAGCTTCAACATCCCGATCCTGACCCTTGTGGATGTCCCCGGCTTCCTGCCCGGCACGGACCAGGAGCACAAGGGCATCATCCGCCACGGGGCGAAGCTGCTCTATGCCTACAGCGAGTCCACGGTGCCAAAGGTGACGGTCATTATGCGCAAGTCCTACGGCGGGTCCTACAACGCCATGTGCAACAAGGAGGCCGGAGGCGATATCGTCCTGGCGTGGCCCACGGCGGAGATCGCTGTGATGGGCGCCGCAGGCGCGGTGAACTTTGTGTTCCGCAAGGAGATCGCCGAGGCGGAGGACCCGGAGGCCATGCGGGCCCAGAAGATCAAGGAGTATGAGGATGCCTACTCCAATCCCTATTACGCGGCGTCGTTCGGGTATGTGGACGACGTCATCGAGCCCAAGGACACCCGGCCCCGCATCATCCGGGAGTTCAGGGCCCTGGAGGGGAAGGAGGAATTCCGCTACGCCAAGAAGCACGGCAACGTTCCGCTGTAAGCTTTTGAGAAATCCGTCAATGTTCAAATATCAGAAAGGATGAGATGCGCGTATGGAAGCGAAGAAGAACATGCTGGAGGGTATCAAGGTCGTGGACCTGTCCCGGAACCTGGCGGCCCCGTTCTGCACGATGATCCTGGCGGATCTGGGCGCGGAGGTCATCAAGGTGGAGTCCCCCAAGGGTGACGACGCCCGTACATATGGCCCCTTTATCAACGGCAAGAGCGGCTATTTCATGAGCATCAACCGGGGCAAGAAGTCCGTGACGCTGGATCTGAAGAACCCCGACGACAAGGCCAAGCTGGCGGAGCTGCTGAAGGACGCCGACGTGATGTTGGACAATTTCCGCCCCGGCGTCCTGGACCGCATGGGCATCACCGAGGAGTGGGTCAGCAGCATCAACCCCAGGGTCATCTTCACCTCCGTGACCGGCTTCGGCCAGACGGGCCCGTACCGGACCAAGGCCGCCTATGACATGGTGGTCCAGGGCTACGGCGGCATCATGAGCATCACCGGCCAGCCCGGCGGGGAGCCCACCCGGGTAGGCGCCTCCATCGGCGACCTGGCGGCGGGCCTCTACGCGGCCATCGGTATTCTGGCGGACCTGTACGCCCGGGAGAAGACGGGCCTGGGCGACCGGCTGGATCTCGCGATGATGGACTGCCAGGTGGCGCTGCTGGAGAACTGCATGATCCGCTACATCGGCACCGGCAAGGTGCCCGGCCCCATCGGCAACCGCCACGCCTCCATCACCCCGTTTGAGATGTTCCCCACGGCGGATGGAAACGTCATCATCTGCGCCGGCAACACCAAGAACTGGACCGACATGTGCAACGCCATGGGGATCCCGGAGCTGATTGACGACGAGCGCTTCAACAGCAACGACAAGCGCAACAAGAACCACGACGAGCTGCGGGCCCTGATGGTGGAGGCCCTGAAGGGCCACACCACCAAGGAGTGGATCGGTATTTTTGAGGCCGCCGGCGTCCCCTGCGGCCCGGTCAACAACATCGCCGATGTCATGGACGACGAGCAGGTCAAGGCCCGGAACATGATCGTCTCCATCTACTATCCCGATATGGGCGTGGTCAAGGCCCCCGGCTGCCCCATCAAGAGCCGGGAGTATGAGATTGATCCCAAGATCCCGGCGCCCGACCTGGGGGCCAACAACGAGGAGTTCTTCGGCTGAGCGCACGCTCCGCCCGGCCCGGCCGGGCGGAGCATGGAAACCGGGAATTTCACATCAGAGAACCGTCCCCGGCATTTGAAGGACTGTGAGAAAGGAGCACTCGATATGGCGATTGTCTCATTACTTGCGCTGGTCCTGTGCATCGCGGTATCATTTGTAAAAAAGATCAATGCGGGCATTCTGGCCATCCCTCTGGCGTTTATCGTGGGCGTCTATATGGTGGGTATGAGCGCCAACGACGTGATCGCCGGCTTCCCCACCTCGCTGATCTTTACCCTGCTGGGCATCATGTTCATTTTCGGCATCGCCTCCGCCAACGGCACCATGGATAAGATCGCGGAGCTGATCACGGATCTGGCGGGCTCCCGGGTGAAGCTGATCCCCTATGTGTTTTACTTTTTCGCCGTAGCGGTGTCCTGCTGCGTGGGCGGCATCATCGGCGGCTCCCTGGTGTGCCCCATCGCCATGAAGGTCGGCAAGCGGGAGGGGATCCCGGACTACCTGACCGGTACGGCTGTGATTTTCGGCGTCCAGGGCGGCGCCATGACCTCTATCGCGGCCAACGGCGTCATTGCCGTGGATCTGATGAAGGAGATCGGCATGAACGGCCGGGTATATCCCCTGTGGATCCACATGATGATCTCGGCCCTGCTGTGCTTTACCGTCTGCTACATCGTGGGCGGCGGCTGGAAGCTCAAGCCCCTGCCCCTGCACGAGGGCGCCCAGCACCAGAAGATCGTCTTCGACAGCAAGCAGAAGGTGACCATTGCGGGCCTGGTGATCCTGATTGTGGGCACGGCGATCTTCAAGACCAATGTGCCGCTCACCGGCTTTACCATCGGCGCAATCCTGATCCTGCTGGGCTGCGGCGACGTGAACGAGGCCATCAAAAAGATCTCCTGGACCACCATCATGCTGCTGGCCGGCGTGTCCATGCTGGTGAACGTCATCACTGTGGCCGGCGGCATTGACGCCGCCTCCGCCTGGCTGGCCTCCATCATGACCCCCGCCACCGCCGACAGCATCATGGTCCTCACCGGCGGCGCCATGAGCGCGGTCTCCAGCGCCACCGGCGTTGTGATGCCCACCCTGATCCCCACCGCACCGGAGCTGGCCGCCCAGCTGGGCGGGAGCGTCAGTATGGCCTCCATTGTATCCGGCATCGTAGTGGGCGCAAACATCGTCCCCATTTCCCCGCTGTCCACCATGGGCGGTATTGCCATGGCCTGCTCCAATGAGGGCACGGACAAGGGCAAGCTGTTCAACAGCTTCCTGATCTCCGCCATCCTCTCTGTCATTGGCTGCGCCGCCCTTGCCTTGACCGGATTCTACGGTATGTTCTGGTAAGCCCCTGCCTCTGCCGGCTGGCGGCTGCCGTCTGCGGTGCGGATTTCAGCGGGGCCGCCCAACCCACTCAAGGAGGAATTTCCCATGAATCGCATGGAAAGACGGCGCTATCTGATTCTGTGCCAGCTGGCAGAGGCGAACCGGTACATCGCCAGCAAGGATATCGCGGAGAAGCTACATACCACAGACAGGACTGTCCGCAAGGACCTGGCGGCCATCCACCCCAGGATGGAGTCCCTGGGCATCCGGATCTGCAAAAAGGTGGGGCTTGGCTACCGGATGGCCCCGGAGAGCGTGGAGGTCTTCCGCAGGCTGGGGGAAACGGCGCTGACTCAGGGCGGGGATTCTATACAGGCCCAGCGGTTCCACTACCTGGTTCAGCGGCTTCTGGCCGCGGAGGAGCCCCTCAAGAGCATCGATCTGGCGGATGCACTGTTCGTCTCCCAGACGATTGTCAGCGGGGAGCTCCGCCAGGTGCGGCGCCATTTCGCGGAATTTGGCCTGGCCGTGGAGAACATTCCCGCCCATGGGATCCGCCTGACGGGGGCGGAGCAGCACATCCGCTCCTGCATGATCAGTGAATATGCGGCGGCGGTGCCGCTGCAGGATGGCCGGAGGTTTATCGGCCCGTTCCAGGAGCTCTTTTCCACGCCTGGGGAGGAACTGCTGAACGCTGTTCGGGCCGCCGCCCGCAGTGTGCTGAAAAGCGAGGACGGGAAGCCGTATTTCATCGCGGAGGATCACATCCAGAGCATTATCCTGGCGATTCTGCTGTCGCTGAACCGGCAGGGGCGGGAGATGCCCTTTACAGAGCGGGAGATCTATGAGACCCGTCTGACCCGTTCCTTCCAGGCGGCGCAAAAGCTGCTGGCCACCATCAGCGCAGAGACCGGCGTTTGTTTTTCCGAGGCAGAGGAGATCTACCTGGGAAATCTGATCCTGGGCTACCGGACGTTCCTGCGGTTTGGGGAGGTCTCTGTCAAGGAGAACTACTACCGGGCACTGAACAACGCCAGCGAGTCCATTATCCAGCTCTATGCGCGCTTCGGTGTGCGGGAGCTGGTGTACGACCGGAATCTGCGGGAGCGGCTGGCGCTGCACCTGCTCTCCCTGGAGGCCCGGCTGGTGACCGGTATGATCCCGGAGCGGATCATCACCCGGGAGATGGGCTACAGCTTTGTCATGGCCAGGGAGTTCGCCACGTGCGTGGGGGCCCACCTGGAGAAGATCTATGACTGCACCCTGCATGAGAGCGAGATCGACCGCCTGGCGCTGCTGTTCCTGCCCAACATCCCCCAGATCGGGCGGCGGGAAAAGCGGGGGTGCCGGATCGCTGTGGCCTCCCAGACCTATCCCCGGGACATTGCACTGCCCATTGCCCAGCGGCACATCAACAGCTGCGAGGGCATGGCGGGGCAGGTCTTTGCCTATGAGGAGTACCAGACCAAGGCCATTGTCCGCAGCGGGTGCGACCTGCTGCTGACGGATATTCCGGAGAGCCGCTTTGCCGGATTTTCCGGTGATATACTCCCCTATTATTTTGACCTGTCCGAGGAGGACGCCCGGGCGGTGCAGGGCTGGTACAACGGAAAGGACGAGATCTGGCGCCAGCTGCGGGCCTGTTTCCGGCAGGAGCTGTTTTTCAGCCAGTGCGAGGCCTCCTCCCGGGAGGAGGCCCTGACGCTGGCGGAGCGCCTGCTGGAGGACTCCGGCGCTGCGGACTGCAGCCTTTACCGGGATCTCTTCCAGGCCAGCTGCCACCGCCTGACGATCTCCGACAACGGGATCGGCTTTGTCAAAACCGCTTTTATCTACGGGGAACAGACCTTCTGCGGGGTCTTCCGCTTTCGGGAGCCTGTGGCGTGGAACGCGTCCCAGCTGAAGCTTTTGCTGATCCTGAGCACCGGCTTTACCTCACCGGAGGATTTCCTGCTGTTCAACGGATGGCTGGAGACACTGCTGGCGGACCGGAACGCCCAGCTGCCGGAGGCCGCCCTGACAGATTTTGGGGCCTTTATGGCCTGGCTCCGGGACTACTTTATGAAACACTGAACCGGCGGGTTGACCCGCCTCCAGAAAGGAATCCAGACTATGAACGTGATCCTCTACGCACTGGCCACATATCTGGCCATGGCGGCAATCTCCCTTGCGGTTGTGGGGGTGATTGTCCTGGTGAACCGCCTGACTGCCTCTAAGGGGAAGGAGGACTCCGCGCCATGACGGAACTGCTTGCGCAGCTGTTTCCAGGCATCAGCACCTTTTTTGCCATGGACGCCACGGTGGCAGTGGCCCGTGTGGTGCTGATTCTCCTGGGCTTTATCCTGGCCTACTATGGCTTCAAGCGGACGCTGGAGCCCCTGATCATGGTGCCCATGGGCATTGGCATGATCGCCGTCAACGCCGGCATGATGTTCCTGAATACCGGCGTCATCGGCAACATGTTTGTGGACCCGCTGGTGTCCGATCCAGCGGCGCTGATGGATATTATGCAGGTGAACTTCCTGCAGCCTATCTATAACCTGACTTTTTCCAACGGATTGATCGCCTGCCTGGTGTTCATGGGCATCGGCGCCCGCAGCGAGATCAGCTATCTTCTGGCCAAGCCCTGGTCCTCCATGATCATCGCCATCTGCGCGGAGCTGGGCACCTTTGTCACCCTGGCGGTGGGCGTCATGGCCTTCGGCCTGACGCCGGGGGAGGCGGCGGCCTCCGCCATCATCGGCGGCGCCGACGGCCCCATGGTCCTCTTCACCTCCCTGATGCTGGCACCGGACCTGTTTGTGCCCATCTCCATCATCGCATATCTGTATCTGAGCCTGACCTATGGCGGCTACCCCTTCCTCATCAAGCTGTTCATCCCCAAGAAGTACCGGGGCATCGACATGTATGTGGAGGTGCCGGAGGTCTCCCAGAAGTCCAAGTTCATCTTCATCGTGGTCACCTGCTTTGTCCTCTGCCTGCTGCTGCCGGTGGCCTCCCCGCTGATTTTCTCCTTCTTCATCGGCATGGCCGTGAAGGAGGCCAACATCAACAAGTACACAGAGCTTCTGGAGGAGGGGCTGTCCTACTTCGCCACCTTCTTCCTGGGGGCGATCCTGGGCGTGCTCTGCGAGGCGTCCACCATCCTGAATCCCACGGTGCTGGTGATCCTGATTCTGGGGATTCTGGCGCTGGCGATTTCGGGGATCGGGGGCCTTCTGGGCGGGCTGGCCCTGTACTGGGTCCACAAGCGCAGGGGGGAGGACTTCAATCCCCTCATCGGCATCGCGGGGGTGTCCTGCGTGCCGACCACCGCCAAGCTGGCCCAGCACGCGGCCATGGACGAAAATCCCTTCGCCATGATCCTGCCGGTGGCCATGGGGGCCAACATCTCCGGCGTCATCACGTCGGCCATCGCCGCAGGCATCTTTGTAAGCACCATTCAACTGATCGCTGTTTAATCTGAAGGAGGAACACAATATGGAGATCAAAGCGCGTATTCCCGGAACCATCATCGCTGTCAACGCCGCCGTGGGCGACACCGTCAAGGCCCGCGGGGTCCTGGCCACACTGGAGGCCATGAAGATGGAGCAGCCCATCGCCTGCCCCATTGACGGTGTGGTCAAGGCCGTCCAGGTCCAGGTGGGAGACAAGGTCAAAACCGGGAGCACCCTGTTCGTGGTGGAGTGAGCGGCCGCGCAGGCGGAGGCGATTTCCCCCGGAGCGGGAAAAGACAGACAGCGCGGGCGGGGATTTCCCGTCCGCGCTGTTTTCCGCCTGTATGCCGGCCCCGCGCTCCGGATGCACTCAGCTTCTGGGAGCTGCGGCCATGCCGGGATGCGCCTGCCCAGCGCCCCGCTTGATGGGCAGAACGATCTCCACCGTGCAGCCCATCCCCAGGGTGCTGTACACCCGAAGGCCGTAGTCCCGGCCGAACAGCAGACGGATCCGCTCGTTGATGTTCTGCAGGGCGATGCCGCTGTGGCGGCGCTGCGGCTCTCCGGAGCCGCCGGTATGGGGGGTGTCATCCCGCATGGAGGTATTCAGCCGGTCCATCTGCTTCTGGGACATGCCTGCCCCGTGGTCCGCCACGGAGAGGATCAGCCGGGAATCGGTCAGCTCCAGGCTGATATCCAGATACTCCTTTTCCCGGTCTGAGTCGTGAAGGCCATGAAGCAGGGCGTTTTCGATGATGGGCTGGATGGTCAGCCGGGGCAGCAGGCACTGCAGGATAAACGGCCGGTCCGACTCGTCCATACTGATGCGGACCTGGTATTTTTCCCCAAAGCGGTAATTCTGGATTTTCATATAGGCGGACACGTTCCGCAGCTCGTCCTCCACCGTCACCAGATGCGTGGCCCGGCTGATGCTGTAGCGGAAAAACTCCGACAGGGCCCGGGCCATATCGGCAATGGGGCGGTTCCCGTCCACAATGGCCTGACCCCGGATGCACTCCAGCGTGTTGTACAGGAAGTGGGGATTGATCTGACTCTGCAGGGCGTCCAGCTCCGCCTGGCGGAAGGCCGCCCGCATGTCATACTCCCGGTCGATGATGGCCTGGAACCGGTCCAGCAGGGCGGTGGAATCTGCCTCAGGAACCTGCTCGTCCAGAGAAGCAAGCACCGCGGAGGTGGTTTTCTTCAGATGCAGCAGGGGCAGAAGCAGAAAGCGATAGGAGACGTAGAAGGAAAAAACAATGCAGAAAAGCTGAAAGAGCAGCAGCCCGAGGAGCAGCTCTGTCCGGGAGGGCTGAAACAGCCCGACCGCAGCCACGCAGAGGGAGGAGAACACCAGCAGGAGGCTGCTGATGATGTAATAGAGATTGACCTGGCCTTTCATAGCGGCAGTACCCCCGTATTCAGCCGAACATGCGTCGGTAATCCGTCGGCGCCACGCCGTAGTACTTTTTGAAGATCTTGCAGAAGTACTTCACATCGCTGTAGCCGCACTGGGCGGCGATCTCCTGGACACGGACGTTTTTGCCCAGCAGGTATTTGGCCCGCTCCATCCGCAGTCGGAGGACATAGTCCTTGAAATTGGTGTCCATCTTGGACTTGAAATACTCGCTGAGATAGCCGGGCGTCAGATAGGCGGCCCTGGCCACCTCCTCCAGAGACAGGGCACCGGAGAGATGGGCGGAGATATAGTCAGTAATGCGGTCAATGGTGTGGTCGGTCACGCTGCGCTGCTTTTCGACCTCGACCTTCACCCGCTGCACAAGCTCTGTGAGATAGGACTGCAAATGCTGCACGGAGGCGCAGTTCTCCAGCTGGCTGAGGTATTCCTCCTGCTGGATGCTGACCTGGGGGAACAGGCGGGCTACAGTTTCAAAAAAGGTTTGAAGCAGGCGGGAGGCAAAGGGCAGAAGCAAAAACACCTCCTCGTCCAGGATCTGCCACCGGTCAATGACAGCCGCCATCCGCTGCTGGAGCCAGTCTCTGGTGGGGGCGTCGGCAGATTCGCAGAGGGCCTGGGCCAGGGCGTTGGTGCTGAGGCGGTCCACTGGATAGGCCTCCTCCAACGGGTCTGCGTGAAAATCCAGCACATAGAAAAACTGGCTTTTCAGCGACCGCTGGGCGAACACGGCCCACAGGACCTGCCTGCAGGTGTCCTGAAAAAGGACAAAATCCTCACAGGCGTGGCTCACACCCACGGTCATCGGCGCAGTGGACTGCTGCAAAAAGGACTGCAGCAGACCTTCCAGCTGGGCCTGCACTGCGCCCGCCGCCGCGGGGGAGTAATTGAGGAGCGCAATGACATAGGTGCCCCGCTGAAGGGTGAACACCTCGCTGCAAAGAGGGGCGAACACGGCGGAGAGCTCTTCCCGCAGCCGCTTTCCCTGGGCGAAGATCTCGCTGAGGGGGACGGAGCCGTCAGCCCGGAACCGGGCCACCACACAGCAGAAGGTTCCCGGCACAAAATGCAGGGAATAGAACTCGTTGCACACGGAAAGGGGCAGAAGCCTTTCCAGAACCAGACGGTTGAGGAACTGCGCCTTGATGATGGTGTCGTTCCGGGTCACCTGCCGGGCGGCCGCGGCGCTGGCATCCAGGGCCTCTGTGAGATTTGTGACCAGCCGGCAGAGCTCTCCGTCGTCAATGGGCTTCAGGAGATAGTCGTCCACGCCGAAGCGCAGGGCCTGCTGGACATAGGAAAATTCGTTATAGCCGCTGATGACCACAAATTTTCCGGCAAACCCGGCCTCCCGGGCCTGCTGGATCACCTGCAGGCCGCTCAGGATCGGAAGGTTGATATCGGTAAGGACAATATCCGGCGCCAGGTCCGCGATCATCTGCAGGGCGATGCGGCCGTTGACCGCCTCGCCCACCACCTGGGCGGTGGTCACGCCCTCTTCCAAGATGGAGCGGATCAGGGTGGAAATCAGAGGTTCGTCTTCCACGATTAAGATTTTATACAACCACATCATCTCCCGGTTTGGAGTTGGAGTCTGTGACGACCATGGCAAGGATCTGCTGGGACGTGATATGCGGCGCGCTCAGCATCCCGATTACACGGCTGTTGTTTACGACCAGGACGCGGGTACACAGGTTCAGAAGATTGTTGAAGCCGGAAAATTCCAGCACCAGGGCAGCGCCGTCCGCCGCCTTTTTCCGCAGGATGGACATTACCTCCCCACGGCCCTGCGGGTCCAGATTTTTGAAGGGCTCATTGAGCATCAGCACCCGGAAGGGCATGCTGAACCACCTGGCCAGCGCCAGCCGCTTCTGCATTCCGGCGCTGAGATGGTGGGCGGAGGAGGACAGGGAGCGGCCGTCCTGCAGATCCAGGAAATCCTGGTACTGCTCCGCGACGCGGGTTTCCAGCGCCGGAAGGATGCAGCGGGAGGGGAACAGACGGCGCAGATAGGGCAGGGTGATGTTTTGGGCGTATGTAAGCTGCGGCACCAGGTTCTGATAGTGGTCAGAATCGCTGACGCAGCCGATCCCCGCACTGATCGCGGCGGCGGGGGAGGAGAGGGAGACGGGCTTCCCGCAGACCTGGAAGGAGCCGGTACAGCGGCCGAACAGGCCGAACAGCCCCTCGCACACAGAAGCCCGGTTGGGCCCCATATTGACAATGCCGACGATCTCCCCTGCGCAGACGTGGAACCGCAGGGGCGACAGCAGGCGGGGCACATGCTGCGCCTCCACCCGCAGGACGACCTCCTCCGCGTCAGGGGCGCGCGGAGGCGCCGGGGGCGCCGGCGGCTCCTCGGCCCGTTCGCCGTTGATGATGGGCATGGCCTGCGCCAGAAGCTCCTGCGCGCTGCGGGGATTTTCCAGTGTGGCGGCGCAGCAGCCCGCCCGCAGAAAAGAGACCCGGTCCGCAATGTCCAAAACGTTGCGATAGCTGTGGGACGTGAAGAGGATCGCAATGCCGCGGGCCCGGACCCGCAGGAGGATCTGCTTAAACAGCGCGTTTTCATTTTCGTCCAGCACGGAAAAGGGCTCATCAATCACCAGAAGCCGGGCCTGGTTGGCCACGGCGAAGAGGACGTTGGCAATCTGACGGTCCAGAGTGGACATCTGATGCCCTGGGATGGAGGCGCTGAGGGCATCGCTCAGGGAGAACTCCTTCAGCAGCTGGTCGGTATAGCGGTGGGCGTCCGTGCTGCTGAAGAAGATCCGCCGCTTTCCGTGGAGCCGCAGGGCGATGTTCTCTGCCAGATCCAGCTGGGGGACCACCTCGGGTACCGTCTCCAGCTTGTAGATGCCCAGGGCGTTGGCGGCGAAGATGGTGGGGAAGCGCACGGGCTTGCCCTGAACCCAGATCCGGCCGCCGTCCGGCTGGATCTGGCCGGTGATGATCTGCAGCAGCGTGGACTTGCCTACGCCGTTGAGGCCCATCAGCGCATGGATCTCCCGGTCATAAACCGTGAGATTCACATAGTTCAGAAGGGGCGTGTGGTCAAAGGATTTGGAGATCCAATCCAGCCTGAGAATTTCAGATTTCATATGGTTCCCCCGCGGATTCAGGCGGCGGGACGGCCCGCCCGTGACAGCGCCGCCCAGCCCGGCGGGCCGGAGACGGCGAACAGATATTATTTTTACTTATGCTATAATATATATATATATATTATAGATGGTGCCGACTGGAAAGACAAGCAGAAATTCAGAAGCCGTGGACAGAGGCGGACGCAAAGAGGCGGGGCGCACCCACCCCCCGGCCCCGCGGCATCTCCGAACATTCGGGCAGCCCACCGGACCCCCCGGCGGCCTGCCCGTATTGGTTTGGAGTTCTGCCTGAGAGAATGCCGCGGCTGTGCCGGATCCCGGCGGACGCCCCGCAGGAGAGACGGGAAACCCGCCAAAGCCCGGCCGCCGTCGGCGCCGCCTTCCCGCGGCGGCCCCAGGGGGCGCCGGAAAGGGGGCAATCAGGTGCCGGACCAGGAGACGGCCCCGGTGGACCGGTCTTTCCGCAGCCCGCTGAAAAACTCCCGCCAGATCCGCCAGCTCATCTCCGGCATGGTGGCGTGGGGCAGATCCCGGACCCAGCTGTACCGGAGCATGGGACGGCCCTGCTTGTCGTAAAACAGGTCGTTCCAGCGGCCCTGTGCCCGCCAGCCCTCCTGGAAGGAGGCCGGCGGGGGCCCCTCCATGCGGTTGCGCTGCCACCACAGGCGGATGCTGCGGGCGGGGGTGTTGTCCCCCTCCGGCAGGTGGGGGAACAGCCACGGCTCCCGCTGCCCCACAAACATCCACACCGGCACCTCCTGCCGGGGATCCTGCACCAGCTGCGGATTTTTCAGAAGGGTCCTGTCGTGCTCGTCAAACAGCACGCCGGAGCAGGGGGCGATGGCGGTGAACAGCTCCGGCAGGGCCATGCCCAGGTACTGGGTCATCATGGAGCCCCAGGAGTGCCCGGTGGCAAAGACCCGCTCCTCATCCACCGCGTAGCGGGATTTGACATCCGCCAGCATGTGGCGGAAGAAGGCGATCTCGTCAGGAAGGCCGGGCTTTCCGAAGATGTTCCAGGCGGGGAGCTGGGTGTTTTCAAATTTGCAGGCCTCGTTTTCCCCCTCGCCGTTGATGCAGTCGTAGGGGCCGGTGGCGGCGATGACCAGGAACCCCTCCTGCTCGGCCACCCGGTCCCAGCCGGAGTTGCCCAGGTAGATCTCGCCGGAGCAGGTGTAGCCGTGGGAGGCGAACACCACCGGCACGGGGAGCTCCGGGTGCTGGCGGACCTGCCGGGGCACATAGACGTACCACTCCCGCATCCAGCCGCCCACCAGTTCATAGTGGTATTCACAGCCCAGGTCCCGGACGGGATCTGCCGCCATGCGAAGGCTGCCGCCGGGCTCGCTCATCCAGCGGCGGACGCCGCAGAGAAAGTCCTTCCAGATCCGCCGGTTCAGACCCGCGCCGAAGGACGCGCCCCCGCCGGGGATCAGGCTGCTCCAGACCCGATGGGCCTCCCGGTCCTGGTCCACAGGGTCCGCGGGATCCCGGGAGCGGACATAGGCCGTGGTGTCCCGGTCGATCTGGCCGGATCGGTCGGCGCCGCAGGCGGCCCGCCAGTAATCCAGGTCCGCCTGGTTTCGGCAGGACGCCTCCGTCCGGATCAGCCAGACCGGCAGGGGGACCTGGCCCTTCCGGATGCCCAGACGGTGTGCCGGGTCCTCAAAGCCGTCCAGGTTCAGGCACCAGTCGTCCCCGGCCCGGAGGCGGTAGTCCTCCGCCACCGGGCCGCCGCCCACACAGGCCATGCCGGCATAGAAGGCGGGATCGTTCATGGCGGCCATCTGGGCCAGGACCGCGCCGTCCCCATAACCCGCCAGGTAATAGCGGGACTCATGGACGCAGAACAGATCCCTGCGGGTGAAGTCCAGGCAGGCGGCGCGGATGTAGGCCACGTCGCCGTCCCCGGTGCCGTAGGGCTCCTGCTGGTTCCAGCCGGAGGGGCCGCTCTCCAGCACGCAGAGGATCAGCTTCTCCTTCCGCTCCTCCGTGTCGGCGAGATTTTTCCACCCGCTCTCCTCCAGAAACGTCTCCGCGGAGACGCCGGAGGGCGGCAGCAGCACCACGCCGGAGGTGGAGGCCATGGCGTGCTCCGGTACATAGTAGAGGACGCGCCGCTCCGCGCCCGGGACGCTAACCGTGCGGGTGATGGTCCCCTGCCAGGTGGGCTCCATGGGGTGCAGCGGGTCAATGTGTTCGCGGTGGATAAAGGGTTCGCTCATAGGGATCACGCTCCTTTTTGACGGCGTCAGCCCAGATAAGTCAGCTTTCCGTCAGCCTCCCGGCGGAACTTGGAGAAGAACTCCTCCCAGATCCGGAAAGACATCTCGATGTTGGTGGCGTGGGGGAACTGATCGATCCAGGTGTAGCGGACCATGGGCACGCCGTCCTTTTTATAGACGATGTCGTGCCAGCGGTCGCGGAAGACACTCCACCCGTCGTCAAAGCACTCCGGCGGCGGGCCGGGGATGTTGTTGAGCTTCCACCAGAACTGGATGCTCCTGCCGGTGATGTTGTCCGCTTCCGGCTGGTGGGGCAGCAGCCAGGGCTCCTTCTCGCCGCCGAACATCCACACAGGCAGATCCACCTGGGCCCTGGCGGCGGTCTGAGGCGCGGTGGTGAGGGTCGCGTACATGTCATGGAACAGCACGCCGGAGCAGGGGGCGGCGCCGGCGAACAGCTCCGGTAAAAAGGCGGCCAGGTACTGGGTCATCATGGAGCCCATGGAGTGGCCAGTCACGAAGACCCGGCCCGGATCCACGGCATAGCGGGACATGGCGTCCGTCAGCATGTGTTTGAAGTACACGGCCTCGTCCGGGCGGTCCGGGTTCAGGTCGATGTTCCACGCGGGCAGGGGGGCGTTGAACTCCTCCCGGCCGGCGGTCTTGCTGCTGCCGCCCTTCCGGGCCCCGTAGACGGCGCTGGGGCAGATGACGATGAACCCGTACCGGTCCGCCACCCGGTTCCAGCCGGAGTTGCCCATGTAGATCTCGCCGGAGCAGCTGTAGCCGTGGCAGGCGAACACCAGGGGGGCCGGCGTCTCCGGCGCCTCGCGGACCTGCCGGGGCAGGTAGACGTACCACTCCCGCATCCAGCCGCCCACGGACTCGTAGTGATACTCGCAGTCCAGCCGGCGGATGGGATCCTCCGTCAGGCGGAGGCTGCCGCCAGGCTCGCTCATCCAGCGGCGGACGGGGTACAGGAAGTCCTTCCAGATCATCCGGTTCAGCCGGTTGCCCAGGTCGGCCAGCGGATCCGGGTAGGAGCCCACCCACACCCGGTGGGCGGCCTTGTCCTGGTCAATGGGATAGGCGGTGTCCTTGGAGCGGACGAAGGAGAGGATGTGGCGGTCCCGGCGGCGGGGGGCGTCCTCCGTGCCGGCGGCGGCGCGCCAGTAGCGGATCTCCGGCCGCTGGGCCAGCTGTTCCGCGGGCTCCTCGCCGATCAGAAAGACCGGCACCGGGATGGTGCAGCGGGGGATGTTCAGCCCGTCCGTGTCCTCGAAGAGGCCCAGGTCCACCGCGAAGCTGGCCCCGGTCTCCTGGAGATAGCCCTGGTCCAGAGGGGCGCTGCCCACAGCGGCCACGCCCGCGTAGACCGCGGGATTCTCCGCCGCGGCCTTCTGGGCGATGACGCCGCCGTCGCCGTAGCCCACCAGATAGAACTTGGCCTCGTGGGCGCCGTAGATCAGCCGCTCGTTGCCCAGGTCAAAGGCGGCCTGGAGATAGGCGGTTTCGCCGCCGGGGGCGGCCAGGGGCTCGCCCGTCCGCCAGGCGCCGTTTTCGGCCTCCAGGAAGAATACGATGAACCGCTCCTTGCACTCCTCCGTCTGGGCCAGCTCCACCCAGTTGCTGCGCTGGGCCATCTCCTGGGCGGAGACGCCGCTGGGCGGCAGCACGAACACGCCGGCGGTGGCGGGGCCCACATCGTCGGGGACAAAGGTCAGCATCCGCCGCCCCGCCGCCGTCTCGTCAAAGAAACCGGCGTTGATGGGCTTGATGGGGTCGGCAGGGTCCACGGCGGGGCGGTGAATGGGTTTGATACCCTTGATCTCATCCATGGGGAGAACCTTCCTTTCTGTTTGTCGGTGGGACGCAGCGTCAGCTGGCGGCCGATAATTTGTCCAGTTTATAATTGCGCATATACAGGATCAGGTTTGCACCAACCATTACGGTATTAAAAACATAGAAGAACAGTACATACCACTTGAAAGAGGGGGCCAGAAGTTTTCCAATGATTCCCCAGATATATCCGGTAAAAATCAACAGCAGAAAAGGAAGACTGGTTCCCTTGGTGGTGCGGGAGCGATACGCTTTTATAACCGTCAGGGGCCAGGAGACACCGAAGCTGACGATCATAAAGATTTCAAACAGCTCTGTAAGTTCCATCGGAAAACCTCCGGCTATTGCTGCGGGCAAAATATGGCCCGGAATGGCCTCGCCATTCCGGGCCATGCCCTGTGATAAAATAGGGGGAGCTTATGGCGCTGACGATCAGGTGAGATATTCGTCCACGTTGCTGGCGTCCACCGCGATGGTGTTGATGTAAATGTTGTGCTCCGGGGTGCCGCCGGACCGGTAGGTCTCGATGGCTTCCATGGTCTTGTCACACATGTCCTCGATGTCCTGCTTCACGGTCATGGTCAGCTGGCCGCTCTTCACAAGCTCCATGGCGGGCACTTCACCATCAATGGAGCAGATGACCTTGCTGGAGGGATCCAGCTGAGCGGCATTGATGGCATTGATAACACCATAGATGGACTTGTCGTTGTGGGAGATGACGCCGTCAAAGTCGTCGCCATAGACCTGGATCAGGTCCTCCATCAGCTTCTGAGCTGCAGCGGTAGTATTCTGATACTCCATGGTGGTCAGAATGTCGTCCTCGCGGCCGGCATCAGCAATGGCGGCCAAAGTGCCCTCGTCACGCTGGGCGGCAACATAGCTGCCGGGCGTGAAGCGCAGATAGATGAATTTTTTGCCGGGCTCCAGATGCTCCAGCAGATACTGGGTCTCCTGATAGGCCAGGTCGTAGTCGTTCGTGCCGATGTAAGTAAAGTCGCCGCTGCCCTCCTCCAGGCCGACACTGACGGTCAGGACGGGGATTCCGGCCTCGTTGCATTCCTGGACCTTGGAGATTACAGACTCTTTATCCTGAGGGAGAATGATGACCATGTCCACACCTCTGGACAGGGCGTCCTCGATCTGCGTTACCTGCTCGGCGGAGTCGCTGGCACCGTTGTAGCTGGTGAACTCGATATCGCCCGCGGCCTCACAACGGGCCTGGATGCCGTCGCGAATGTTTGCCAGGAAGTCGTCTGCATCATCACGATTGAAGTAGGCAATGCGGTACTTTTCAGAGGACTCCTCTTCACCACCGGCGGGGGTTTCTTCATCAGAGCCTGAGGGACTGGTGCTGCACGCGGCCAGAGACAAAGCCATCGCGAGGGACAAGAAAAGTGCTAAAAATTTTTTCATGTTCGTGTTCCTCCAATTTCTTCCTTAATATTTTGCTCCGCACAGGCGGTATGCAACGGAATGTCCAAAAGCGTTTTAAGGCTGTTACTTGGCGCTGCCCTTTACCATGGCTTCCTTAGTCTTCATATCAATGATGACGGCAATAACAATCAGAATACCCTTGATGATAAACTGCCAGGCAGAGCTGAGACCGCGGAGATTCATGATGTTGTTCAGAAGACCGACGATCAGGACGCCGATGAAGGAGCCAACCGCACCGCCGGAGCCGCCGCTCAGAGAGGCGCCGCCGATGTTTACACCGGTGATGGCATCAAAGCCATAGCCTGTGCCGGGATTCGGCTGACCGACGCCCAGACGGGACATGAAAACAATAGCGGCGAGGCCGCACAGCAGGCCGTCCATGATGTACACGATGAGGATTACGCGCTTGGCGCGAATACCGGAGGCAATTGCGGCCTGGCGGTTTCCGCCCACAGCGATGGCATGCCGCCCGAAGATCATTTTCCGCAGGATCACCCAGGTGACGGCCATGCAGGCAAACATGATGATAATGGGAACGGGAATCCCAAAGAAGAAACCCTGGCCGATGAGCGTGTAGCTGGTACCCATCGTGCCTGGAATGCTGCGCCCGCCAGTGATCAGCAGCGTCATGCCTTGGCAGAAAGAACTGATGGCCAGGCCAACGATAAAGGGCGGAAGATTGAAGTGGGTGACCAGGAAACCATAGGCTACGCCCAGAAGAGCGCCGATCATTAAACTCAGCAGTACCGTAATCAAAAGATTTCCGCCCAACGCCACATAAATAAGACAGGAGGCGCAGCCTACAAGAGCCAGCATCATGTCATAGGCAATATTGATGCAGCCGACCACCATGACGAATGTGGTACCGAATGCGATGATGAGCAGATAGGAGTTCTGCCGGATCACGTTGAGCATATTGTCCAATGTCAGAAATTGAGGAGATGCGATGGTACCAATGATCAGCACCAAGGCCAGGATGGAAAAGGTACCATATTTGCTGTACAGTTCTGCAAAGCTTTTCTTTTGCTTCACGACTTCTTTCTTTTCACTCATTTTTTAGATCCCCCTCATCGATGTTGCGGCGTGGAAGCAACCGCCAAACGCATAACCGCTTCCTGCGAGGCCTCTGCACGCAGCAGCTCGCCCGTGACATATCCCTCGTGCATGACGATGATCCGGTCGCTCATGCCCAGGACCTCCGGCATTTCAGAGGAGATCATGACAACGCCGTAGCCTCTGGCTGCAAAGTCGCACATGAGCTGGTGGATCTCCCGCTTGGCGCCCACATCGATGCCGCGGGTGGGCTCATCCAGGATCAAAACTTTCAGATCCATCAGCATCAGGCGGCTGAGGATGACCTTCTGCTGGTTGCCGCCGGAGAGGTTGCGGATGGGCTGATTCATGGTAGCATATTTGGCCGCCATGCTGTCAACAGATGCTTTCGCCGCCGCCAGTTCCGCCTTTTCGTCGATGATGAAGCCCTTGACATATTTGCGGATGGAGGCGATGGAGGCGTTTTCCTTCACGCTGGCGGCGGGGATGATGCCCTCGCCCCGCCGATCCTCCGTCACCATCCCGATGCCGTTGGCAAAGGCGTCGGTGGTATCCCGGATGCGCTTCTTCTCCCCATCAATATAGATCTCGCCGGAATCCGCCGGCTCCAGGCCGAAGACCGCCCGCATCACCTCGCTGCGCCCGGCGCCCACCAGGCCCGCAAAGCCCAGGATCTCACCCCGGTGGAGCTGGAAGCTGATGTCATGGTATTTGCCCCGTTTGCTGAGATCCTTGACTTCCAGAACCACCTCGCCGGGCGGGGTCTGGTTTACGGGGTACAGATCCGTGATCTGGCGGCCCACCATCAGGGTGATCAGCTTGTCGATATCGAAGTTGGAGGCCGGGCCCGTCTCAATGCCCTTGCCGTCCCGGATGACGGTGATGTCGTCCGCGATCTTGAAAACCTCATCCATCTTGTGGGTGATGTAGATGATGCCGACGCCCCGGTCCCGCAGCTTGTTTACCTGCTCAAAGAGAATGTCCACCTCTTTGTCGGCGATGGAGGACGTGGGCTCATCCATAATCACCAGAGAGGCGTTCCGGCTGACTGCCTTGGCGATCTCCACCAGCTGCTGGCCGGACACGGGGAGCTGGCGCAGCTGCTGGGTGGCTCTGTAGGGAATGTTCATCTCGTCCAGAATCTCCTGGGCCCTCGTATTCATGAGCCTGTCGTCCACAATCCCCTTGGTCAGACGGGGCTCTCTCCCCAGGAAGATGTTCTCTGCCACCGTCATGATGCCGACGGGATTCAGCTCCTGGGCGATCATGGAGATGCCCATGTTGATGGTCTCCATAATGGACCGCTTGCCCACAGGGCTGCCCTTGTAGATCATCTCCCCGCCGTCCGCCACATACTCGCCGCTGATGACTTTCATCAGGGTCGACTTGCCGGCGCCGTTCTCACCGACGATGACGTGCACACTGCCGGGGCGGACCCGCAGCGTCACGCCGTCCAGCGCCCGGACACCTGGGAAGATCTTCACGATGTCCTTCATTTCAAGAACGTAATTCCCGGATTCTCCCATAGAACGAACCGTTCACCCCTTTCTCCGCTCACCGCGGGGAAGAAGCTGCGCCCGAATCGGCTCCAGCTGCAATTTCCCCGGCGGGAGGGAATCTTGACATCTTTATCTAACCATGTTTCGGGAGATTCGGGTAGGTGGAAATTTTTCGGATTTGGAGTAAATTTTTCGTTTCTTTCTGTGCGTGATTGACAAATTAAATAACTTAAAATCAAAGAAACTGTACAAAATATACATAAAAATGGGGAGCGCAGATTGCGCTCCCCATTCGGGGAAAGGGCTCCGCCGGCCTCCTGAACCCCGCAGAAACAGGCCCGGAATCAGACTGCCTCGATCTCGCTGATCTTTACCGGCCGCCCCTCTTTCAGGGACTTGGTGGCTGCGGCGGCAATCAGGATGGGATAGAGGCCGTCCTCACCGGTGACCAGGGGCTGGGTGCCGTTGATCACCGCCTCGGCGAAGGCCTGCTGCTCCGCGGCAAAGGCGCTGGTGTAGCGGTCCCACATGATTTTGTAGCAGGGGCTGGACACCGTGCCGTCGGCGCCGTAGTAGACGGCGTTGTCAGGGGTGTCGTTTACGTCCATCACCGCGCCGTCAGAGCCAAAGACCTCCACCCGCTGGTCGTAGCCGTACACGGCCCGGCGGCTGTTGTCGATGACGCCCATGGCGCCGTTGGCGAATTTCAGCGTCACCACGGCAGTGTCCACGTCGCCGGCCTCGCCGATGGCGGGATCCACCAGGACGGCGCCGTAGGCAAACACCTCCGTCACCTCGGACCCGGCCAGGAAGCGGGCCATGTCGAAGTCGTGGACCATCATGTCATAGAAAATGCCGCCGGAGACCTTGACGTATTCAATGGTGGGAGGCTCCGGGTCCCGGGAGCTGATCTTCACCAGATTCACCTTGCCCACCTTGCCGGACCGCACGGCCTCGTAGACCGCGTGGTGGTGCCGGTCAAACCGGCGGTTGAAGCCCACCTGCAGCTTGACTCCCGCGGCCTTCGCGGCGTCGATGGCCTCGTGAACCCGCTCCAGCCGGTAGTCGATGGGCTTTTCCACAAAGACGTCCTTGCCGGCCTTGGCCGCCCGGATCACATACTCCGCGTGCCAGTCCGTGGGGGAGCAGACGATGACGGCCCGGATGTCCGGGTCGTGGAGAATGTCGTCCGCGTCCCGGCTCAGGTTTGGAATCCGCAGATCCCGGAGAAACGCCTCGGCCTCCGGGCTCATGTAGGGGTCTGCCACGGTCTTGATCTCCATTTGCGGGACAAATTTGGCAATGTTCTCCGCGTGGACGCGGCCAATGCGGCCGGCGCCGATAATGCCGATCTGAATGCGTTCCATGAATTCCGTTCCTTTCTATGATGAATTTGCCGGCAGGGACTTACAGCGCCTGGATGGCCTTGACCGCCTGGGCGGTGGAGGCGGCGGGGATCAGCTCAAAGCCGATGAGGCCCTGGTAGCCCGCCTCTTCCAGGCAGCGGAGGACCCGGGGATAGAAAATTTCGCCGGTACCGGGCTCGTGGCGGCCAGGGGCATCTGCCACATGGACGTGGCCGAACTGGTCGCCGTAGGCCCGGATGTTGTCGCACAGGCTCCCCTCGTTGAGCTGCATGTGATAGACGTCGTAGAGGACTTTCAGCATGGGGGAGCCGATGAGCCGGGTCATCTCCGCCGCCATGCGGGTGGTGGCCAGGAAGTTGCCCACATGATCCGTGGTGATATTCAGCGGCTCCAGATTCATGCGGATCCCGGAGGCCTCCGCCAGCTCCGCACAGGCACGGAGGGTATCGAACATCGTGCAGAGCTTGACGGTATCCGAGAGCTCCGGATAGCTGTTCAGCACCATGCCGCCCTCTCCCAGACCGTTGGAGTGAATGGTGACTGACCGGGCGCCTACCTTCAGCGCCGCGTCCACGGACCGTTTCAGAAAGTCCAGATACGCCTGCTTCTGTGACGGGTCAATGAGGGAGAGCTCCGCATCTCCGTTGAAGCCGGAGATCCCTACGCCCGCGTCCTGTGCGGCAGCTCTCACCGCGTCCAGATCCTTGTCGGTCCAGCTCCAGAACTCCACATAGGCGAAGCCGTCCCTCCCGGCGGCCTGAAACCGCTCCAGGAAGGGGAGCTCGCTGTACATGGGCTCGATACAGGCGGACTTTTCAAACACCATGTTCATACCTCCCATTTGAATCGTGTGCAAAGCACATTATGTGCTTTGCACATATTATGGCAAAGGCCGGCCCGTTTGTCAATAGGATCTGAAAGAAAACCCAAAATACCGCAGAAAAAGACGTTGCATCTGCCGAAGGCCTGTGTTACAATGAAGCAAATATGTGCAAAAGCACAGAGACGGGAGGACAAACGTGTGGGCAAGCGGCCGACAATCCAAATGGTGGCGGACCTGGCGGGAGTATCCCGGGGCACGGTGGACCGGGTGCTCAACAACCGCTCCTATGTCAGCGCCCCGGTGCGCCAGCGGGTGCTGGCAGCCATTGCGGAGACGGGCTACGTCTCCCATCGGGAGCACTATCAGCAGACCCTGCGGTCTGCCGCCGCCCAGCTGACCCTGGGGGTGCTGCTGCCCAACTGGGGGGATCAATTCCGCGCGGAGGTAGAGCAAGGCATCCGCATGGCCCGGGAGGAGCTGGAGGACGCCGCCGTCCGGGTGGTGGTGCGGCGCTGCAGCACGGATCTTCCGCAGGAGGCGCTGGATTTGCTGGAGGAGCTGCTGGCGGAGGGGGCCGCGGGCCTTGCCGTCTGCGCCCTGAACGACCGGACGGTGGAGGAGCGGGTGGCCCGGCTGGTGGAAACCGGGATTCCCTGCGTCACCTTCAACTCCGACCTGCCGGACAGTCGCCGGATCTGCTTTGTGGGGCAGGACGTCTATCGCACCGGCCGGGTGGCGGCGGAGCTGATGGGCAAGTCTGTCCCGCCCGGGGCCAGGGTGCTGGCCACGGTGGGCAACCGGAAATTCCACGGCCATCAGAAGCGCCTGCAGGGCTTCTTGGACCGGATGGAGGAGCTGGGCTTTGACCGGGGACAGATCCTGGTAGGGGAGACCTTCAACGATTACAAGACCACAGTCCAGGTGATCTCCCGGACATTGGAGTCCTACCCGGATCTGGCGGGTATCTACATGGCGAATCTCAGCGTCTCCGGCTGCGCAGAGGCCGTCCGGGCCCAGGGGAGGAAGGGCCGCGTCCGGGTGATCTGCCACGACATCAACGCCGGCATCCGCCAGCTGCTGCTGGACGGCAGCGTGGATTACACCATCCCCCAGGACTTTATCCAGCAGGGCTACGCACCGATCCTGCTGCTGAAGGATCTGCTGCGGAAGGGGAAGCTGCCGGATCCCGCCCGCTTCGCCGGGCGCATCGGCATCCTCTGCCGGGAGAATTTGTGACGTGCCCGGCCAGCCTGCAGCGGCTTCCCCCCTTTACAGATGTTGGCGCCGGCGGCTCCCCGGCGGGACCCGGAGCACTCTATTTTCATCGAGGAAACAAAAAGAGCCTCCCCCATCCGCTGGATGGGGGAGGCTCTTTTTGCCGCTGGACTATGGGTCGCCCCGCAGCAGAAACAGCTGCAGTACCTTTTCCGCCAGGCGCAGCTCCCGGGGAGAGCAGCGGGCCAGCAATGCGTCGATGGTGGTCAGGTCCGCCTCTCCCGGTTCCCGTTCGCCGAGAAGAATATACTCCATGGACAGCCGGGAGCTCCTGGACAATTTGATCAGCGTATCAATGGACATCTGTGAGGTTCCCACCTCGATCTGCCCGTAGTAACCGGCACTGATATCCGCCAATTCGGCGAATTCCTCCCGTGTCAGCCCCAGAAGGGTCCGCTGCTGCCGCAGCCGGTGCCCCATGGCGACACGTTCCTGCTTTGTCATTTGCGTCACGCTCCTTACAGGATAAGTCTATGCTGGAACAGAGAGATTCAAAATATGCTGAAAGATATTGATTTTTGTTATCTTTTCATGTATATTGAAGAAAAAGAAACGCTTGAAACCGTTGCGCTGCAACGGTTTTGAAGCTTCCGGGAGAGCTGCGAGACGTGACAAGCAATTGTCACAAAAAACGTTAGCTGTCAGCGAATGTCACATGGCGATAACGCTTCCATAAACAGGAAGATTAATCATGTGATATGCAACTGTAACAAAGCTGGGAGACGCCATGCGGGAATACATCCTGAACCGCCCGGACGAGACGGCCATGCGCCGCGCCCTGGCGGACAATCAAATGAACGCGGCAGGGGCCATCCTGCGTCTGGCGTGGCTGGCGGGGCTGCTGCGGGAGGAGATCCAGCGCCTGACCTGGGCCCAGGTGGATCTGGAGGAGGGGCGCCTGCTGCTGCCGGACCGCACCGTCCCCCTGGCGCCGGAGCTGGCTGCCTGGCTGGAGGAGCTGCGGCGGGTGCGCAACGGCACGTCCGAGCGGATTGCGCTGTCGGACCGGGACCAGCGGCCCCTGGCGGCCCAGTCCATCTCCCGGCTGGCCCGGACGGCGCTGGACGCGGTGGGCCTGACCGCCGTGCGGCTGATCGACCTGCGCCACGACTTTGTGGTGCGCCAGCTGGAGAGCCACGACTGGCAGTACGTCTCCCGCATCACGGGGCTGGAGGCCGCTGCCATGAACGCCCACTTCGCCGCCTATCTGACGGAGAAGAAGGTCTCCACCCGCGCCCGGCGGGAATCCCCGCTGCAGCTGGATGAGTTCGCCCTGTGGAAGCTGCTGCAGGCGGAGCGCGCCACACCCGCCGGGGTGACGCTGTGGCTGACCTGGCAGCTGGGCCTGGGGGTGGAGGAGATCGCCGCCCTGCGCTGGGATCAGGTGGATCTGGAGAAGGAGCGGCTGAACCTGCCGGACCGGGTGCTGCGCCTGCCCAGCGGGGTGCTGGGGGTGCTGCAGGGGCTGCGGGCCGCGGCGCCTGCCGGGGCGCGGACGGTGCTGGCGACGTCCAGGGGCGGCCGGCCCTACGACCGCACCCGCCTGTCCAAGCTGGCCCGGGCGGCGCTGGTACAGGGCGGGCTGGACGACGTGACCCTCCGGGATCTGCGGATGGACTACGACCTGCGGGTGGGGGGTGAGAACCAGGTGCTGGATCTGGCCCGGCGGCAGGGCTACGTCACCCGCAACCAGGCGATGGAGCTGCTGCGGGTCTCCAAAAACACGGCCTACACCCGGCTGCGGCAGATGACCGCCCGGGGCCGCCTGACCAAGGTGGGCACCCGGTATTACCTGCCCAGCGCGGTAGTGCCCCCGGCCCAGCAGGAGCAGGCGATCCTGGACTATCTGGGGGAGGTGGGCTTTGCCTACCGGCAGGACATCGCCCGGCTGCTGCGGATCGGCCCCCGGCAGTGCTGGCCCATCCTGCAGCGGCTTTTGTCGGAGGAGCGCATTGCCCGGGACGGACAGAAATACATCCTGAAAAAGGAGGCGTGAGCCCTGGGCCGCGCCTTCTTTTCAGCAGGGGTTTGTTACAGGAATTTGCACATTTCAGACACCTTTGCACGGCGTTTTTCAATTAAATTACATATCTGGCAAATCTGTGGACAATTTGGGAAAGGGCTGATAAAGTGGCGTTGCGGACGGCGGAACGACTCCGTCAGCCGGCTTGACGGTTGGTGTAGGCCAACGGGAGTTGGTTGGCTAGCCCCCACACGAACCACCGACCCGGCCAAGGGGCGCACCGGCGGACCGCAAATCTTTTAAAGGAGGAGAAATCCCCATGAAGAAGTTCCTTTCTCTGGTGCTTGCTCTGGTCATGACCATGTCTCTGGTCACGGTCAGCGCGGGCGCCAAGGACTTCGCGGACGCCAGCGATATCGACTATGATGCCGCTGTCGACGTGATCTCCGAACTGGGCGTTGTCGATGGCTACAGCGACAACTCCTTCCGCCCCGACAATC
>CAMMCS010000005.1 GCA_946494635.1 uncultured Oscillibacter sp.
GGACTTTGCGACGACGACAATGGGGGGTGCATCTGCCCAGCCATCAGCATGGCTGAATCCCCCGGGCGGTTGATAACCGCCCCTACATTCCCCGCCGGGGGACCGGCGGAAATCCGGAGGGCGGACACACAGGTCCGCCCCTACACCCATAACCGGAGAACCCGGCAAATCCATGCAAATCCTTCGATAGAAAGAAAGATAAAAGAGGTGACCCCTTTTGGCCGAACTGACTCCCATGATGAAACAGTACCTGGAGATCAAGAAGGACAACCCGGACTCCATTTTGTTCTTCCGCCTGGGCGACTTCTACGAGATGTTCGCCGACGACGCCAAGCTGGCCTCCAAGGAATTGGATCTGACCCTCACCTCCCGGGACCACGGCAAGCACGCCAAGCCCGAGGAGGAGCGGGTGCCCATGTGCGGCATCCCCTACCACGCCAGCGAGGCCTATATCGCCCGGCTCATCGCCAAGGGCTACAAGGTGGCCATCTGCGAGCAGATGGAGGACCCCGCCACCGCAAAGGGCCTGGTGAAGCGGGACATCATCCGGGTGGTGACTCCCGGCACGGTCATCGACGCCGCCTGTCTGGAGGACAAATCCTCCAACTTCCTCTGCGGCATCTACATCGACAGCCAGAACGCCGGCGCGGCCTTCTGCGACATCTCCACCGGCAAGACCCACCTGACGGCCTTTGACGGGCCGGAGCGGGTGGAGCACGTCATCAACGAGCTGGGCCGGTTCTCCCCGGCGGAGGCCATCCTCAATGACGGGGCCTGTTCGGAAAAGGCCCTCACCGACACCCTGACGGAGAAATTCCACTGCCGTGTGGAAAACGGCGGCGAGGGCCGCTTCCGCCTGGCGGAGGCGGAGAAGCACATCCGCCGCCAGTTCGGGGAGGAGGCCTTCGGCCGCCTGCCCAGGACAAACCCGGCGGCGGCCATGGCTCTGGGGGGCCTGCTCCACTATCTGTATGAGACCCAGAAAACGGACCTCTCCCACATCAACGACCTGGACTACTACGAGCAGGGCCGGTTCATGGAGCTGGACCTGACCGCCCGGCGGAATCTGGAGCTGACGGAGACCCTCCGGGACCGGGAGAAGAAGGGATCTCTCCTGTGGGTGCTGGACAAGACCAGGACCCCCATGGGGGGCCGGCTGCTCCGCAGCTGGCTGGAGCGGCCCCTGCTGAGCGTCACGGCCATCGTCAAGCGCAACGCCGCCGTGGCTGCCCTGGTGGAGAATACCATCGTCCGCGAGGAGCTCGCCGCCGCCATGACGGGGCTGGGGGATATGGAGCGGCTCATCGGCCGGATCGTCTACGGCACCGCCGGCGGGCGGGACATGGTGTCCCTGCGGTCCGCCATCGGACGGCTGCCGGCCCTGCGGGAACAGCTGGCGGCCTTCTCCGGCGGCCGGCTGGCAGAGCTGGCGGCAGAGCTGGACGACCTGACGGAGATCGGGGAGCGCATCGGCGCGGCCATCTGCGACGAGCCGCCGTTCTCCGTCCGGGAGGGCGGCTTCATCCGGGACGGCTACAACGAGGAAGTGGACCGCCTGCGCCACATCATGAACGGCGGCAAGGGCGTCCTGGCGGAGATCGAGGCCAAGGAGAAGGAGCGCACCGGCATCCGGACCCTGAAGATCGGCTACAACAAGGTGTTCGGGTATTATATCGAGGTGTCCAACTCCTTCAAGGACCAGGTGCCGGACACCTACATCCGCAAGCAGACCCTGGTGAACGGCGAACGGTACATCACCCAGGAGCTGAAGGACCTGGAGCATGAGATCCTCACCGCCTCGGACCGGGTGGTGGCCCTGGAGTACGAGCTCTTCACGGAGCTGCGGCAGGCCATCTCCGCCCAGAGCGCCCGCATCCAGCGGACCGCCGCGGCGGTGGCGGAGCTGGACGCCCTGGTGTCCTTTGCCGCTGTGGCGGTGCGGAACCACTACTGCCGCCCCACGGTGGACGAGTCCGGCGTCATCGAGATCCACGACGGCCGCCACCCGGTGGTGGAGCAGATGCTCAAGGACAGCCTCTTCGTCCCCAACGACACCTTCATGGGGGAGAAGGAGGACCGGGTGGCCATCATCACCGGCCCCAACATGGCGGGCAAGTCCACCTATATGCGCCAGGTGGCATTGATCGTGCTGATGGCCCAGATGGGCTCCTTCGTCCCGGCGGCCAGCGCCCGCATCGGCGTGGTGGACCGGATCTTCACCCGCATCGGCGCCAGCGACGACCTGTCCGCCGGCCAGTCCACCTTCATGGTGGAGATGACGGAGGTGGCGGACATCCTGCGCCATGCCACGAAGCACTCCCTGCTGATCCTGGACGAGATCGGCCGGGGCACCAGCACCTTTGACGGCATGTCCATCGCCCGGGCGGTGCTGGAGTACTGCGCGGACAAGAAGCTGCTGGGGGCCAAGACCCTCTTCGCTACCCACTACCACGAGCTGACGGAGCTGGAGAACACCCTGCCCGGCACCGTGAACTACAACATCGCCGTCAAGACCCGGGGAGAGGACATCATCTTCCTGCGGAAGATCCTCCCCGGCGGGGCGGACCGCAGCTACGGCATCGAGGTGGCCAAGCTGGCGGGGCTGCCGGACAAGGTGGTCCAGCGGGCCAAGACGGTCCTGAAGGAGCTGGAGGAGGAGAACGGCGTCCAGTACGTGGCGGCCCGGAAAGAAGAGGACCAGGTGTCCCTCACCGCCATCGGCGAGGGGGAGGTGCTGGACGCCCTCCGCCGCTGCCAGGTGGAGACACTGACGCCGCTGGAGGCCATGAACCTGATTTATGAGTGGAAAAAGAAGCTCAGCTAAGGAGGGCGCCCAGCCGCGCCGAGTGGCGCGCACAAGCGTTTTGCGGAGCAAAACCTCAAGGTGAATTGGCCGGAACGGCCAAGAGAGGGCGGCCTGGGCCGTGGAATGGGCGGGCTTTGCCTGACCATTCGAATCAAATGCGGGGTCCCCGCCGGGCTCTGCCCGGTGGGGTGCGCCATGAACCTGATTTACGAGCGGAAACAGAAATTGAAGTAACTGCCGGGAGGAAACGAGATGCCAAGAAGAAAGAGCGCCGCCTATATGTCGGCGGGGGAACAGATCGCGGGCACGGTGCTCTTTGTCATCTACCTGCTGGTGCTGCCCTTTGTCACAGCGCCCCTGTTCCGCCTGATCGGCGGACTGCTGGGGGTGACGATCAGCGAAGGGCTGCAGAATATCCTCTATTATTACATCCTGTTCGCCGCTACCATCATTATCTTCCACAGCTTTCTGGGCCGGACCTCCCGAAATTTTGCGGACAACCTGGGCGGAGCCTGCAGGTACATCGCCGTGGGCCTGGTGGCCCTGTACGGCCTCAATGAGCTGGCCTACCGGCTGACCCGCCTGCTGGTGCCCACCCAGACCAACCTGAATGACACCACGATCTCCGCCCAGATCGAGGACGCCCCCCACATGACGCTGCTGATCGTCATTTTCCTGGCGCCCTTTGTGGAGGAGGTGCTGTTCCGGGGGCTGGTGTTCGGCAACCTCCGGCGCAAGAGCGCGGCTGTGGGATATCTGGTGAGCTGTTTGCTGTTCGCCCTGCTGCACGTGTGGCAGTTCGCGGTGGTGAACCGGGACATCACCTACTTCCTGCTGATGCTCCAGTACCTGGTGCCGGGGCTGGTGCTGGCCTGGGTCTATGACCGGACGGGAACGCTTTGGACCTCCATCGGCCTCCATGCGGCGGCCAACGCCCTGGCAGCCTGGACCATGGTTGGATAGGGGATCCAGGCAGAGATTAGAGAGAAAAGGAAGAAGGACATGAATTTTTTTGATGTGTTTGGCGAGATGCTGGTGATCCTGTTCGCCATTGCGGTGGGCTACCTGGCCAACCGCCTGGGATACCTGGGGGAGGGGACAGACCAGAAGCTCTCCAAGCTGCTGCTGAACATCACCATGCCCTGCATGATCGTGGCGGCGGTGATTACCGGGGCAGAATTGCCGGAGCTGAGCACCATCCTCTCCATTTTGGAGGTTGGGCTGATCTTTTACCTGCTGGAGCTGGTGTTTGTGCTGGTGGTGCCCCGGTTTCTGCCGGGAACCGCGGGGCAGAAGGGCGTCTGGAAATACGCGCTGGCCTTTCCCAATGTGGGATTTATCGGCTATCCCGTGGCGGTGGCCCTGTTCGGGGACAGCGCGCTGTTCTACGCCGCCATTCTGGCGCTGCCGTTCAACCTCCTGTCCTACAGCCTGGGCCCGCTGCTGCTGGCAGGCGCCGCCCGGTTCCGCTGGAAGCAGCTCTTTGCCCCCTGCGTCGTGGCCTCTGTGATCGGCCTGGTGCTGGCACTGACCCGTCTGCGGCCGCCGGCCCTTGTGGGAGAGATGCTGGACTTTGTGGGTGACATCACCGTGCCGCTGTCCCTGCTGGTGGTGGGATCCCTGCTGGCGGGCATGTCCGCCGGGCAGGTGCTCCGGTCCCCCAAACTGTGGCTGCTGACGGCCATCCGCCTGATGGTGCTGCCGGTGGCGCTGTGCCTGATTCTTCGGTTCATGGGCATCGACTCCCTGGTAATGGGCATCGCCGTCACCCAGATGGCCATGCCTGTGGCGGTGAATGGAACACTTTTGAGCATGGAGTACGGCGGGGACACGGAGTGTATGGCCCAGATCACCTTCCTGACCACGGCGGCATCCATCTTAAGCATCCCCGTCGTCGCCGTGCTGCTGCTTTGAGCTTAGAAAGGAACGCAAGATGCCACATATTCAACAACTGGACAGCCATGTGGCGGATCTGATCGCCGCCGGTGAAGTGGTGGAGCGGACCCCAGCGAAGCGCCGCTTCGCCGGGGACCCCTCCGATTTCATCCAGGTGTGCCAGGCAGAGCCCGCCACACCCAAGGTTTTGCCGCGCAAAACGCTTGTACGCCGCTTTAGCGGCGGCTCGCCGGAGGCTCGCATGGCGGGCCGCTCCACGGAGGGAGAATAAGATGCCACATATTCAACAACTGGACAGCCATGTGGCGGATCTGATCGCCGCCGGTGAGGTGGTGGAGCGGCCCGCCAGCGTGGTGAAGGAGCTGGTGGAGAACGCCATCGACGCCGGCTCCACCGCCGTGGTAGTGGAGATCCGCCGGGGCGGCATGGGCATGATCCGGGTGACGGACAACGGCTGCGGCATCGCCCCCGCCGAGCTGCCCACCGCCTTCCTGCGGCATGCCACCTCCAAGCTGCGGACGGAGGCGGATTTGGGGAGGATCGGCACCCTTGGCTTCCGGGGCGAGGCCCTGGCCGCCATCTCCGCCGTCAGCCGGGTGGACATCCTCACCCGCCAGGCCGGGGCGGCGGAGGGGGCCTCCCTCCGCCTGGAGGGGGGCGTGCCGGATCAGGTGGAGGCCGCCGGCGCGCCGGAGGGCACTACCATCACCGTCCGGGACCTGTTCTACAACACCCCGGCCCGGCTGAAATTCATGCGCAAGGACAGCGCGGAGACCGCGGCGGTGAACGGCCTGATGCAGCATCTGGCCCTGTCCCACCCGGATATCTCCTTCAAATTCATCAAGGACGGGGTGGAGGCCCTGCTGACCCCCGGCGACGGAAAGCTGGCCTCCGCCGTCTACGCCGCCCTGGGCCGGGACTTCGCCCGGGGACTGGTGCCGGTGTCCGGCAGCGGGGGAGACATCTCCGTCTCCGGCTTTGTCACCGCGCCGCTGATGGGCCGGGGCTCCCGGTCCATGCAGGTGTTCTTCGTCAACGGCCGGTTCATCAAGTCCCAGCTGCTGACGGCGGCCCTGGAGGAGGGCTACCGCAACCAGATCATGAAGGGCAAGTTCCCCGGCTGCGTCCTGTCCGTCACCCTGCCGGTGACGGCAGTGGACGTGAACGTCCACCCGGCCAAGACCCAGGTGAAGTTCGCCCGGGAGCACGACGTGTTCGACGCCGTCTACCACACGGTGCTGGACGCTCTGGACAGGACCGGCGCCCCCGCTGCCGCCCCGGCAAAGGAGCCGCCCCTGACGGCACCCTCCCGGCAGGACTTCTTCCAGACCATGGACGCCAAAACCTTCCGCCAGGGGGGCGGGAAGCCGGCGCCTCAGCCCGCGGCCCCGGCCCGGCCCGCCTGGAACACGGAGCTGCGGGTTCCTGCCAAAGTGGCGGACAGCGGGCAGGCGTCCTTTTACCAGACCAGGCGCTCGGCCCCTGCGGCCCAGAGTGCCCTGGGCCGGGCTCCGTCCTCTGTGACAGCGCCATCCGAGAAGCCGCAGATATCTCCGGCGCCCGCATACCGGGGCGCCCTGGGGCAGCCTCCCGCCTCTGTGGCGGCCTCCGCGGCAGAGCGGCGGGCGGAGGAGCCCACGGCTCCCGCACCGGCCCCCATGCCGGAGAAAACAACGGCCCCCCGGCCCTTTGTCCCGGCCATCCCGCCGGAGCAGCTGAAGCTGACGGAGGACCTGCCGGGCCAGACCGCCCTGGAGACGAAGGAGGCCCCCTGGCGGATCGCCGGGGAGGTGCTGCGGACCTACATCATCTGCGAGAGCGAAGACGGCTGCGTCTGGCTCATCGACAAGCACGCCGCCCACGAGCGGATCAACTTCGACAAGCTGAAAAATTCCCAGGAGCCCCCCATGCGGCAGACGCTGCTGGCCCCCATCGCGGCGGAGCTGAGCCGGGAGGACGGGGCGCTGCTGCTGGAGAACCTGCCTCTGCTGGAGCAGTTCGGCTTTGCCTGCGAGGACTTCGGCGGCGGGGCCCTGCTGGTGCGGGAGGTGCCTGCGGACATCGCCGCCGCCGACACAGTGTCCACCCTGGAGGAGTTTGCCGAGTGCCTGCGAACGGGCCGGTCTCCGGACGAGAAGCGGGAGGCCCTGCTCCACACCATGGCCTGTAAGGCGGCCATCAAGGGCGGCTGGGAGAGCGATCCGGCGGAGCTGCGGGTGCTGGTGGACCGGGTCCAGAGCGGGGAGATCAAGTACTGCCCCCACGGCCGGCCAGTGGCGGTGAAGCTGACGAAGTACGAGCTGGAGAAGATGTTCCGGCGGGCGTGAGACTTCGAAGGGGGACTGCGTCCCCCCTCGACCTCCCCCCTCACCAGTGACGTCGGTCACTGGTGTGTGCGCCCAGGGCGCACGGGTCAAGGAATTTTCGCCGCATACACGCCGCGGCGAAAATGATTTCAATTTATTCGTTCGCCGCCGGCGAACGAACTGGGGAAACCCAGATGGGTTTCCCCTAGCCCCCTTCCGTTGGGGGAAAACCGCAGGTTTTTCCCTAGCCCCTTTTCCTGTGAGGATAGCGGGCGATTTTTGGGTTTTCAGGAGGTTTCTTGTATGGCGAAGAAGGAGAAGCGATTCGTACAGACCCATGTGGAGAGCAGCGTTTTTGAGAGCACGGCGATCTGGGTGGACCGGGAGACCGGAGTCAATTATCTGTGGCACTCTTCCGGCGAGGCCGGTGGGATGACGCCGCTGCTGGACCGGGAGGGAAGGCCCGTCATTACCACAGTGCTGGATGAGGAGGAATAACCGGATGAAACTGCTGTTTGTGAACAGCTGCATCAGCCAGCGGGAGGAGGCGTCCCGCACCCTGGCGCTGGTGAAGGCATTCCTGGAGGCCTGGAAGGCCCTTCATCCCGAGGCGGAGGTGGAGACGGTGGCGCCGGAGACGCTGCTGGCCCTGAAGCCCTTTGAACCGGAGATGCTGAACGACCGGGACGCCCTGGCGGGGATCGGCTGCTTTGACGCACCGGTATTTGACCTGGCCCGGCAGTTCCGCGCTGCGGACAGGGTCGTGGTGGCGGCGCCCTTCTGGGACCTGTCCTTCCCGGCGGCATTGCGGACGTACATCGAGTACATCTCCGCCAACGGCCTGACCTATCACTACGAGGCGGACGGCTGCCATGGGGACTGCCGGGGAGAGAAGCTGGCGTATCTCACCTCCGGCGGCGATGCGGAGCGGCCGGAGAGCCTGGGGGTCCTCTACTGGAAGCAGCTGGCCGCCATGTTCGGCATCCCGGCCTTCGAGTATGTGTTTGCCGGCGGGCTGGATCTGGACCCCGCCAAAACGGATGAGCTTCTGGAGGCGGCCTGTGAAAAGGCCCGCCGGCTGGCGGAGACCTTCTGAGGACCCGCCGGAGGCGGTTGAACAGACAAAAGGAGGGACGGAGATGCCGGAGAAGATCATCTGCGTGGTGGGCCCCACGGCCTGCGGCAAGACGAAGCTGGGAGTGCTGCTGGCAAAGCGGTATGACGGGGAAGTGGTCTCCGCCGACTCCATGCAGATCTACCGGGGACTTACCATCGGCACCGCTGCCCCTACGGCGGAGGAGATGGAGGGAGTGCCCCACCACATGATCGCCGTGGCGGACCCGGCAGAGCAGTGGTCCGCCGCCCGGTACGCCCAGGCGGCCGTCCCCATCGTGGACGACATCCTGCGGCGGGGGAAGCGGCCCATCCTGGTGGGCGGCACCGGACTGTGGCTGGAGGCCGTGGTGCAGGGCCGGACCTTTGCCGGCGGCCACGCCGGCGGCGCGGTCCGAAAGGAGCTCCAGGACCGGCTGGCCCGGGAGGGCATCGGCCCCCTGCTGGAGGAGCTGCGGCAGGTGGACCCGGAGGCGGCGGAGCGGCTGCATCCGGCGGATGAGAAGCGGATCCTCCGGGCGCTGGAGGTCTACCAGGAGACGGGGAAGACCATCTCTGCCCATAACGCGGAGACGAAGAAGCTGCCGCCCCGGTACGATGCCGTCTGGCTCGGCCTGCAGTTCCGGGACCGGGCGGATATGAAGGCCCTCATCGACCGCCGGGTGGACGCCATGGTGGCCGCGGGGCTGCTGGACGAGGTGCGAAGCCTTCTCCAAAGCGGCCTGCCCCGGGATGCCACGGCCCTTCAGGCCATCGGGTACAAGGAATTCCTGGGGGTTCTGGAGGGCACCGTCACCGTGGAGGAGGCCATCGCGGAGGTGAAGCTCCGCTCCCGGCAGTATGCCAAGCGCCAGCTGACCTGGCTGCGGCGGAATCCGGACATCCACTGGATCTGGTGGGAAAAAGACCGGGATTTTGCCCGGGCCCTGCAGGTTTCGACAGAAATTCTGACCGCCGCTGGCGTATCCTAGCGTTGAGCGGACGGAGGACAGGCACGGCGTCCGCCTCACACAAAGAAAAAGGAGCGGACTTACATGCAGACAAAAGCGAACCTACAGGACCTGTTTCTTCTCCGGGCCAGACGGGACAAGGTGCCCGTCACCATGTTTCTGATGAACGGCTTCCAGATGCGGGGCGTCATCACAGGCTTCGACGCCTTCGTGGTGGTGCTGGACAGCGACGGCCGGCAGCAGATTGTGTACAAGCACGCGATCTCCACCATCGCGCCGGCGCAGCCGGTGGACCTGGCGGGGGAGGGGGCCGTCGCGGGAGCGTGAGCGACCCGGCGCGAAAGCGGCGAACAAGCGTTTTGCGGAGCAAAACCTTGGGCGCGGCGGGCTTTGCCTGCCGCGCCAGAGAAAATGGCGGGGCCCCCGTTTGACGCGGAGCGGGAAACGGGGAGCCGGCCGGCAGCAGATTGTGTACAAGCACGCGATCTCCACCATCGCGCCGGCGCAGCCGGTGGACCTGGCGGGGACAGAGCAGCGGGGGATTCCATGAAGAAAAAATCCATTGGCGCAAAACTTTTACTGGTGCTGGTTACTCTGGGAGTGCTGGCCTATTTCGGGATACAGGCGGTGCGCTATTTCGGCGATCCGCTGTCCACTACGCTGGCGTATCACTACCAGGTGGAGCTGTCTGCGGACCTCTCCGGATATGTGGTGCGGGACGAGCTGGTGCTGCCGGATGAGAGCAGCGGCCTGCGGCAGCTTCAGCGGACGGAGGGGGAGCGGGTCAGCTCCGGCGGCACAGTGGCGCTGGTCTATGCGGATCAGGCCACCCTGGACCAGCAGGAGGAGATCCAGACCCTTGAGACCCAGCTGGAGCAGCTGCGCTATGCCCAGGAGGCGGCCCTGGGGGCGGAGGTCTCTCAGCGGCTGGATGCCCAGATCCTGCAGACGATGGTGGACTACCGCAGCGCCCTGGCGGCGGACCGGCTGGACCGGGCGGAGGACTGCGGGGCAGAGCTGCGGAGCCTGGTTCTCAAACGGGACTACACCTACTCAGACACAGCGGATCTGACTGCCAGGATCGAGGAGCTGCAAAGCCAGGTGGACAGCCTGCGCTCTCAGACCGGATCCTCCATCCGGCGGCTTACGGCCCCGGAATCCGGCCTGTACTCTGCGGTGGTGGACGGCTATGAGACCGTGCTGACGCCTGAGAATCTGGAGACATTGACGCCGGGGACGCTGGCCCGCCTCCAGCCGGACGAAGCCGTTCTGGCAGAGGCGAACGTAGGGAAGCTGGTGCTGGGAGACGACTGGTATTATGTGGCGACGATGGAGGAGGGGGAAGCCGCGCTGCTGGCGGAGAGCAGCAGCCTGAAGCTGCGGTTTTCCAAGGGTGTCAGCCAGGATCTGGATGTGGAGCTGCTTTCTGTCAGCCAGCCGGAAAGCGGGCGCGTGACGGCGGTTTTCCACGGCGATACCTTTCTGTCAGAGCTGACGCTGCTGCGCCAGCAGAGCGCCAAGATCATCCGCCGGACCACGGAGGGAATCCGGGTGCCCATCGAGGCGGTGCGGATCCGGGAGCAGACCGTCACCGATGAGGACGGGAACGAGACCACCGTCAGCGAGACGGGCGTCTACTGCGTTGTGGGCGTGGAGGCCCGGTTCAAGCCGGTGGAGGTGCTGTACAGCGGGGAGGAGTTCGCGCTGGTCCGTTCCACGCTGGATGCGGCGGAAGAGGTCACGGAGAGTCAGGAACAGATCCGTATCCGGGCGGGAGACGAGGTGATCATCACCGCCTACGATCTGTATGACGGCAAAGTGCTGGGAGAGCTGTAGACAAACATCACAGGCGGCCGGCGAAGGCGCCGGCCGGCGGGAAGGAGTGCGGAAAAGCAAAATGTCCATTGCGGAGAATATTGCAAAAATCAGGGAGAACATGGCCGCGGCGGCCCGGGAGGCCGGTCGGGACCCAGGGGAGATCCTGCTGGTGGGCGCCAGCAAGATGAATGACGCCGATGCCTGCAGGCAGGCGGTTGCCGCCGGGATTGACGCCCTGGGGGAGAACCGGGTGCAGGAGATGGTGCAGAAGCTGGAGCAGCACGCCTACGACGGCGCGCCCCTCCACTTTATCGGCCACCTGCAGCGCAACAAGGTCAAGCAGGTGGTGGGGCATGTGGCCCTGATCCAGTCCGTGGGCTCCCTGGAGCTGCTGCAGGCCATCGAAAAGGCAGCCGCCGACCGGGATCTGGTGCAGGACATCCTGCTGGAGGTCAACATCGGCCGTGAGGCCGCCAAGAGCGGCTTTGCGCCGGAGGACCTGTTCGCCGGCGCGGAGGCGGCCCTGGCCCGGCCCCATGTCCGGGTGCGGGGAGTGATGACGATTCCGCCGGCAGATGCGGACGGGGACACCAATTTCCGGTATTTTCAGGAAGTCCGGGCACTTTATGTTGACATGAACCAAAAATTGTTTCATAATGAATTAGAATACCTTTCCATGGGCATGAGCGGCGACTATCAGGATGCGATCCGGGCCGGCGCCACCATGGTGCGGGTGGGCAGCGCCATCTTCGGCGCCCGCCATTACACCTGAAAAAACCGGAGTTCCGCTCCGATGGGAGGCTGCTTATGAGCATTCTGGACGAACTGAAAAAATGGACCCACCCCTATGAGGATGAGGACGAGGAGTACGACGATTTTGAGGAGCCTGCCCGGCAGAGCGCCTTTGAGGACCGCAAGCCCCGGGTGGAGGACCGGCGGAACAAGGTGGTGAACATCCACGCCACCACACAGCTGAAGGTGGTGCTGGTGAAGCCGGAGCGGTTTGAGAACGCCTCCGAGATCGCCGACCACCTGAAGGACAAGCGGACGGTGGTGCTGAACCTGGAGTCCACCAACAAGGACATCGCCCGGCGGCTGATCGACTTCCTCTCCGGTGTGGCCTATGCCGGCGAGGGCAAGATCAAGAAGGTGGCCGCCAATACATACATCATCACGCCCTATCATGTGGATATCGAGGGCGACCTGATCGACGAGCTGGAGAACAACGGCCTCTATTTCTGAGCCTGACGAGGGGGTAACATCACGCTATGCTGACACCGCAGGAAGTCTCTACCCATGCCTTTTCCAAGGCGGTTATGGGCGGATATAACATGGCCATGGTGGATGAGTTTCTGGACGAGCTCACCGACGACTATACGGCCCTTTACAAGGAAAACGCGGCCCTGAAGGCCAAGCTGAAGGTCCTGGTGGAGAAGGTGGAGGACTACCGCGCCACAGAGGACTCCATGCGCGCCACCCTGCTGACCGCCCAGAAAATGGCGGATTCCATCGTCCACGAGGCGGAGGCCAAGCGGGACGAGATCCTGTCCCAGGCCGAGGGCATGGCCCGGGAGAAGATCGGCCAGCTCCAGCAGGAGGTGGAGGCCGCGCAGCTGCGGCTGCGTCAGGGCCAGCAGGATCTGGCCAGCTTTATTTCCGCTGCCCGGGAGATCTGCGAAAAGGAGCTCAGGCTTCTGGAGCAGCTGCCGGAACTGCCGGTGGAGGCCCAGGCGCCGGTCCAGGAGGAACAGCCGGAGGAGGCTGTGGCGCAGATCGAGGAGAAGGTGCTGGCCGCCTTCGGCGAGCAGCCGGCGGAGGAGCCTGCGCAGACGCAGGAGGAGCCCGCGCCTGCGGAGGAGGACTACCCGGAGGGGGATCCCTTTGCCACTGACGAGGCTGAAGAGGAGCCTACCCGCCGCATTGACCTGCGCGACCTGAAGTTTGGCCGCAATTACAACCGCAGCGGGGACTGAACAGAAAAAGCGGCTCACAGGAGCCGCTTTTTTGTCCGCGGGACATTCCCTGAGGAAGCGGCATTTCGGGCGCTGTCGCGCCGGAGCGGGAGACAGCCGCCTGCGGCCTGAACAGCGCTGTTCCTGTTTGGGATTGGAGGATCTGCCATGAACCAGACGCCTATCGTGGCCTTTTTGTATGATTTCGATAAGACCCTGTGTACCACGGATATGCAGAACTACGCCTTTATCCCCTCCCTGGGGATGACTCCAGCTGAATTCTGGGAGGAGGCCAACGGCTTCGGCCGCCGCAACCGCATGGACGGCATCCTGGCCTATATGTACACCATGATCCGGGAGGCCGCCCGGCGGAACCGCCCCTTCACCCGGCAGAGCCTGGTGGAGAAGGGCCGGGACATTGTGCTCTTCCCCGGGGTGGACACCTGGTTCGCGCGGATCAACGCCTTCGGCCGGAGCCAGGGGGTGCAGGTGGAGCACTACATCATCTCCTCCGGCCTGCGGGAGATCATTGAGGGCTCCTCCATCAGCCAGGAGTTCAAGGAGATCTATGCCAGCGAGTTTTACTATGATGACGCGGGCGTGCCGGTCTGGCCCAAGCTGGCGGTGAACTTCACCGCCAAGACCCAGTTCGTCTACCGCATCAACAAGGGCGTGCTGGACGTGTCCAACGACCGGGACCTGAACGCCTCCATGCCGGACGACAGCAAGCGGGTGCCCTTCACCAGCATGATCTATATGGGGGACGGCCTCTCCGATGTGCCCTGCATGAAGATGATGCGGGCTTACGGCGGTCAGGCGATCGCGGTTTATCAGGAGAGCAATCGCCCCGGCGTGGAGGATCTGCTGGCCAAGGGCCGGGTGGATTTCATTTTCCCGGCGGACTACCGGGCGGGCTCCGCCTTGGAGGCCACCGTGCAGGACATTGTCCGCAAGATGGCGGTGACGGACCGTCTGTGGGAGGAAAACGCCCGTCAGGTGCGGAGCATTGGCGGCGATTTGCTGCAGGGCCAGGTGGGGCTGTTCTGAACCCGGGCACAGGCATGAAAACAGGCAGGGGGCCGGTACCGCAGAAGCGGTGCCGGCCCCCTGTGGAGACTCCGGCGGCTGAAAAAGGCTTTACAATTTGTAGCGTTTTTGCTAAACTATACGACGTGTATAAAGAGAACTGCTGAAGGAGAGAGAAACTATGGCTTCCTCAACCGAATTTTCCAGGACGCTGTCCCTGCTGCGGCAGGAGCGGGGCGTGTCCCAGCGGACCGCCGCCGCGGACCTGGGGATCTCCCAGGCCCTGCTGAGCCACTATGAGAACGGCATCCGGGAACCGGGCCTTGCCTTTGTGGTGAGAGCGTGTGACTACTACCACGTCTCCGCGGACTTCATTTTGGGCCGCACCCTGTCCCGGGAGGGAAATATGCTGACGGAGCAGGAGATCCTCAGTGCGGCAGAGCCGGGGAACATCCTGCAGGGCAGCGTACTGGCCACCCTGCAGAGCAAGCTTCTGGCCGGCGCGCTGGGGGTGCTGTTCGGCCTGCTGGGCAAGCTGAACAACAAGGCAGCCATCAATGCCGCCGCAGGGTACCTGGGCAGCGCCGTCTATCAGTTGTACCGGCACCTGTACCGGGCGGCCGGGGCAAACGAGGCGTACTTCTCCCTGGACGCATCCGTCTGCACCATGGGCGGTGCTGAGGCGGATATGAAGCTCCTGGAGCTCCAGTATGTCCGGGAGCTCCGGGGCCTGGCGGCGAAGAAAGCGGAGTTTCCGAACCTCTCCGGCGAAGCCCTCGCCGCGGCCTACCCGGGCCAGAACCAGAGCCTGACCCAGGTTCTCAGCACAGCGGATGCCCGGCTGTCCGCCCTGACGGAGAAGAGCAGATGAGTTTTCAGTCCCTGGCGTTTTGCGTGTTTCTGGCGGCTGCCCTGGCGGTCTGCCTGACCCTGGGCCGGCGGAGCGCCCGGCTCGGCACGCAGCTGCTGGCGGCGGCCTCCCTGGTGTTTTACCTGCTGGGGCCCGGCGGCTGGCGGACGGCCCTGGGGGGACTGTCGGTGCTGCTGCTGGGAATCGCCGTGACGGCGCGGGCCATCCGCCGGATGGCCCGGCCCGGCGCCTCTCGCCGCCGGACACTGGCCCTTGCCTGCGGGTACCATATCGCCCTGCTGGTGATCTTCAAATACACAGGCTTTTTCACTGGCGGCGCGGTGGAGGTGGGCTGGGCGCCCCTGGGGCTGAGCTTTTTCACCTTCCAGCAGCTGTGGCTGCTGAAGGAGGCTTATACGGGGGAATATGCCCCGGCGCCGGGGGATCCCCTGCTGCTTTACGGCGTGTTTTTCCCGACGGTTACCTCCGGGCCCATTCTGCGGCCTGGGGCGTTCTTTCCCCAGCTGCGGGGAGGACGGTTTCTGCACCCGGACTGGCACGACGCGGCGGCTGGACTCTACGCCATCTGCTGCGGCACCGTGAAGAAAATGCTGCTGGCGGACAGCTTCGGCGCTGTGGTGAACAGCGGCTGGGGCCGCCTGGAAGAGCTCAGCGCCCCGGCGGCCTGGCTGGTGATGCTGGGCTACACCCTCCAGCTGTACTTTGATTTTTCCGGCTACTGTGATATCGCGGCCGGCGCGGCGCGGCTCTTTGGCATCCGCCTGCCGGCAAACTTCAACTCTCCCTACCGCAGCACCTCAGTGACAGAGTTCTGGAAGCGGTGGCACATCACCCTTACCAGCTTCCTGCGGGAGTGCCTGTACTTCCCCCTGGGGGGCAGCCGCCGGGGAACGGCACGGACGTACCTGAATATCCTCATCATCTTCCTGGTCAGCGGCCTCTGGCACGGGGCGGGGTGGACGTTCCTGGCGTGGGGGGCCCTCCACGGCCTGGCCCAGGTGGCGGAGCGGGCCTGGGGCAGCGGGCGGGACCGGCTGCCCCGGGCGCTTCGCTGGGGGCTGACGTTCCTCTTTCTCAACATCGCCTGGGTGTTTTTCCGGGCCCCGGACTGCGCCAGCGCCCTGGAGCTTCTCCGCCGGGCGGCTGCCGGAGGGCTGGCCCTGCCGGAGGAGTGGCTGCTGGAGGAGCTGTTTGCCAGCGAGATCGCCGGCCTGGAGGTGCTCCTGCCCTCCATTTCCCACCCGGGGCTGCTGCTGACCGTGACGGCGGGCCTATACGGCTGCGGCCTGATTGCCGCCCTCTGGCCCCGGAACGTGACCGGCCGGATGGAGGACTTTCGCCCCACCCTCTGGCGTGGGGCGGCCCTGACGGCGCTGACGCTGTGGTGCGTGCTGTCCTTTAACGGGGTGACAGGCTTTATCTATTCCAATTTCTGAGGAGGCCCTATGAGACAGGCATATCGGCGCTGGGCCTGCGGCCTTCTGGCGGCGCTGCTGGCGCTGCTGGCGGCCTGCGGCACTGCCGTATACATTGTGGACCCGTGCCTCTACTACCGGGTGCCGGACAAATGGCAGCCGGTGCTGTTCAACGAGCGGTATCAGATGGCGGGCCTGGCCAAAAATGTGGAGGCGGACACCGTGCTGATCGGGACCTCCATGACCGCCAATTACCGGGCCAGCTGGATCGAAGAGACCTTCGGCACCACCGGGGTGCGGCTGACCCTGCCCGACGGATACTACAGCGAGTTTGACCAGATCGTGGAGCTGCTGTTCCGCACCCGGGACCGGGAGCGGGTGATCTTCGGCATGGACCTGAACACCCTGGTCCGGGATGAGAGCGGCCTGACCGGGGCCATGCCGGCCTATCTGTACAACGGGACGCCGCTGGATGACATTCAGTACCTCCTCAACAAGGACGCCCTGTACTACAGCGCCTACACCCTGCTGGAAAACCTGCGGGGGCGGGGGGACAGCCTGGACGAGGGCTTTACCTGGGATCAGACCATCTGGTGGAACCATATCGCCGCCCTTGAGCGCTATCAGCGGCCTCCCGCTTCAGAGACGCTGCTTTCCGCGGACGCCTATCAGGATCAGGCGGCCGCCAATCTGGCGGTGGTGGAGGGCTGGATCACCGCCCATCCGGACACGGAGTTTGATATTTTTCTCCCGCCCTACAGCATCCTCTTCTGGGACAAGTCCATCCGGGAGGGAACTGCGGAGGCGATGTTCTCCGCCATCCGCCAGGCGGGGGAGACGCTGCTGCAATATGACAATGTGAAATTTTACGGCTATTTGATGGACGCGGAGATCGTCACCAACCTGGACAACTACTGTGATTACATCCACCACTCCGGTGAAGTCTGCCGGCAGGTCCTCGCGATGCTTCAGGCGGGGGAGGGGCAGCTGACGACAGAAAATTTGGAGGAGACCCTGGCCGGCTGGCGGGAATTTGTGGTAAACTATCACTACGATCAGCTCTGGGACGAGGGCTACTGGATCCAGTGGAACCAGGACCGGGGGCTGTAGGGATACCCTTTAGATGGAACATCCTCGGGCGGAGCAGCTCCGCCCTGCGGCAAGGTTTTGGCTGCGCCAAAACGCTTGGACGCGCGTCCGCGCGAGGCAGCGTGGACTTGCCCAAGGAGGTTTTTACAGAGTATGACAAAACAGAGCAACATCCGAAATTTCAGTATCATCGCCCATATCGACCGCGTCGGCGCAAAGTCCGCTTGACTCCGCTTCCGCCTTGCGGCGAAAGCTGCGTCCGCTCCCTTGCACCTCCTTTCCCCGCAAAATCTTGGATTTTGCGGGGCCCCCGTTTATGATTTGAATTTACGGCGCTTCGCGCCGGGCCCGCACAGCGGGCCTGGCGTGGACTTGCTGATGGAGGATTTCCGTATATGACAAAACAGAGCAACATCCGAAACTTTTCTATCATCGCCCATATCGACCACGGCAAGTCCACGCTGGCGGACCGGCTGCTGGAGAAGTGCAACGCCGTCTCCGCCCGGGAGATGGAGTCCCAGCTGCTGGACAACATGGACCTGGAGCGGGAGCGGGGCATCACCATCAAGGCCCGGGCGGTGAAGCTGACCTACCACGCCCAGGACGGGGAGGACTATGAGCTGAACCTCATCGACACCCCGGGCCACGTAGACTTCAACTACGAGGTGTCCCGGTCCCTGGCCGCCTGCGAGGGCGCTGTGCTGGTGGTGGACGCCACCCAGGGGGTGGAGGCCCAGACCCTGGCCAACACGTATCTCGCCATGGAGCATGATTTGGAGATCCTGCCGGTGTTCAACAAGATCGACCTGCCAGCGGCGGACCCCGCCAAGGCCAAGCAGGAGGTGGAGGACATCATTGGCCTGCCGGCCCTGGACGCGCCGGAGATCTCCGCCAAAATGGGCACCAACATCGAGGCGGTGCTGGAGGACATCGTGAAGAACGTGCCGCCTCCCAAGGGAGACCCGGAGGCGCCCCTGAAGGCATTGATTTTCGACAGCCAGTACGACTCCTACAAGGGCGTCATCGTCTACTTCCGGATTATGGAGGGCACCCTCCGCACCGGACAGCAGGTGAAGATGATGGCCTCCGGCGCGTCCTATCAGGTGGTGGAGTGCGGCCATCTGCTGCCCCTGGGCATGGAGCCCTGCAATCAGCTCCAGGCCGGGGAGGTGGGCTATTTCACCGCCTCCATCAAGAACGTGAAGGACACCCGGGTGGGCGACACGGTCACTGATGCGGCCAATCCCACCAGTCAGGCCCTGCCCGGCTACCGGCCGGTTCAGCCCATGGTCTACTGCGGCATCTATACGGAGGACGGCTCCAAGTACCCGGACCTGCGGGACGCTCTGGAGAAGCTCCAGCTGAACGACGCATCCCTGTCCTTCGAGCCGGAGAGCTCCGTGGCCCTGGGCTTCGGCTTCCGGTGCGGCTTTTTGGGCATGCTCCACATGGAGGTCATCCAGGAGCGGCTGGAGCGGGAGTTCGACCTGGATCTGGTGACCACCCTGCCCTCCGTCATCTACCATGTGTACAAGACCGACGGCACACAGGTGTCCGTGGACAACCCCCACAACTACCCGGACCCGGCGGTGATCGAGCACGCGGAGGAGCCCTACGTCAAGGTGAACATCATCGCCCCCAACGAGTATGTGGGCAACATCATGCCCATGTGCCAGGACCGCCGGGGCGAGTTCAAGGACATGCAGTACCTGGACACCAATCTGGTGGAGCTCCACTACCAGATGCCCCTGAACGAGATCATCTACGACTTCTTCGACGCCCTGAAGGCCAACACCAAGGGCTATGCGTCCCTGGACTATGAGCTCTCCGGCTACCGGCCCAGCGAGCTGGTGAAGGTGGATTTGAAGCTGAACGGGGAGATGGTGGACGCCCTGAGCTTCATCGCCCACAAGGACAAGGCGTACCCCCGGGCCCGGCGGCTGTGTGAGAAGCTGAAGGAGAATATCCCCCGGCAGCTGTTCGAGGTGCCGGTCCAGGCGGCCATCGGCGGCCGGGTCATCGCCCGGGAGACCGTGAAGGCCATGCGGAAGGACGTGCTGGCCAAGTGCTACGGCGGCGACATCACCCGGAAGAAAAAGCTGCTGGAAAAGCAGAAGGAGGGCAAAAAGAAGATGCGCTCCCTGGGCTCTGTCCAGATCCCGACGGAGGCATTTTTGGCCGTCCTTAAGCTGGATGAGTGACACATGTCATCCTGCACAGGAAATCGATAAAATACCGGGAGGCGGCCAAACAGGCCGCCTCCCGATTTTGCTGCGTATCCGATTTTTATGAGACGGTCAGCCGCAGCAGGAGAAACCGCGCTCCGTCATCCACCTGGGGTTCTTCCACCGCCCCGGTCCACTCCGGAGGAACGTAGTTCACCGACACCTGACCGTCCGGCCCCTGGTGCACGGTCTCCTCCGTGGGAAGGGACCAGCAGGCCAGCACGGCTCCGTATTCCGGGTCTATCTCACATGTCTCATTTAGAGCGCTCATCGTATATCCCAAGTCCAGAGCGGGAACTTCATCCAGTGTACTCTGCCAGGTTCCCGGATCCAGGGAGACCGTCAGCTCCATGGTCAGCGGCGCCTTCCCCCTCTGGTAGGAGAATCCAAGGGGCTGACGCCGGGGAGCGGAGGGGTCATAGGCCTCTGCCACCGGCCAGGTACGGATCAGACCTTCAGACGTCCAGTACTCCAGCTGAACCTGATAGCACGCTGCCCCGTCCGCCACGGTCAGGTCATAGAGATAGACGTCGGAAAGGCCTGCGGCCCGGGTAGCCAGGATCTGCTGCTCGGTACGCTCTATAGGGGAGATCACTGTCACAGGCTGGGGCAGCAGCTCGGTACGGTTTTTCACATACCAGGCTCCGCCTCCCAGGACCAGAGCCAGCAGCACCCCCAGACAGGCCAGGGCTGCCGTCCGCCACCGGCGCACCTTCCCGCCCAGCTGGGCGGGAAGGATTCGCAGGGAGTCCCGCAGCAGCTCATCTCCCGGCGCCTCCCCCCGTGTCCCGGAGAGCAGCTCGGACACCGTGAGCCCCAGGCAGTCCCCCAGGGGCTCCAGCAGGGCCAGGTCGGGGAAATTCAGACCCCGCTCCCACTTGCTCACTGCCTGGGCGGACACATGGAGAACCTGGGCAAGCCCCTTCTGGGTCAGGCCCTTTTCCTTCCGGGCCTGGGTAATGAGCCTTCCGGTCTTTTGGGCGTCCATGGCCTCACCTCCTGTCCCCAGTATAGCCCGCCGGAGACCGTTTGGCAAACAACCTGGGGTTGATTCCCGCCTTCCCGCCCGGGGCCGCCGAAAGATCCGGGGGGAGGCGGCGCCCTTCCGGGCCGGCTGTCTCACCCCCGCTGCCGGTGCGCTGGGGACTCCCGCGCCAAAGGCCGGCGGCAGCCATCTGCCGGGGCCGCCGCGGCGGGGCAGCAGGAAAAAGGGCGACCTTTGCGAAAATGCACAAAAAGTAATACCTCCCATTCGGGAAAACTCTACCGCTCCCGCGGGGAGAGGGATTGACGGATCTGTCAAAAAACGGCATAATAAAACCTAATAGGGTTTTTTACGGCCAGCGGGCCGGAGAATGGGAGGCTCACATGAAAAAAGGGTATCTGGTATTGCAGGACGGCCAGGTGTTCGAGGGGTACCGGTTCGGAGCCCCGGCGGACGCTGTGGGGGAGCTGGTGTTCACCACCGGCATGTGCGGCTATATCGAGACGCTGACGGATCCCAGCTACGCGGGGCAGATCGTCATGCAGACCTATCCCCTCATCGGCAACTACGGGATCATTCCGGAGGACTTTGAGGGCGAGTGCTGTGTCCGGGGCTATGTGGTGCGGGAATGGTGCGGGGAGCCGTCCAATTTCCGCTGCCAGGGAGACCTGGACACTTTTTTAAGGGAACGGCACGTCCCCGGCCTCTGGGGGGTAGACACCCGGGAGCTGACCCGCATCATCCGGGAGCACGGCGTCATGAACGCGGCCATCTGCGATGAGATCCCGGCGGACCTGACCGCGGTAAAGACCTACACCGTCACCGGCGTGGTGGAGGCGGTCACCTGCAAAGAACCCTCCGTCCACCCGGCGGAGGGGGAGGAGCGGTTCCGGGTCAGCCTGCTGGACTACGGCGCCAAGCGCAACATCGTCCGGGAGCTGCAGCGGCGGGGCTGCACCGTCACCGTCCTGCCGGCAAACACCGGCGCGGAGGACGTCCTGGCGGGAAATCCCGACGGGGTCATGCTCTCCAACGGCCCCGGGGATCCGGCGGAGAACACCTACCAGATCGAGCAGATCAAAAAGCTGCTGGGCAGGGTTCCCCTGTTCGGCATCTGCCTGGGCCACCAGCTGACGGCCCTGGCGGTGGGGGGCAGCACCTATAAGCTGAAATACGGCCACCGGGGCGTCAACCAGCCCGTCCGGGACCTGAACGGCGTCCGCACCTACATCACCAGCCAGAACCACGGCTATGCCGTGGACGGCGGCAGCGTGAAGGTGGGGAAGGTCCGCTTCGTCAATGCCAACGACGGCACCTGCGAGGGCATCGACTACCCAGACCTGCGGGCCTTTACGGTCCAGTTCCACCCGGAGGCCTGCACCGGCCCCAAGGACACGGCGTTTCTCTTCGACCAATTTGTAGACCTGATGAAAGGGGGTGACCGGTAATGCCGCTGGATAAGAGCATTCAAAAAGTTCTGGTGATCGGCTCCGGTCCCATCGTCATCGGCCAGGCGGCGGAGTTCGACTACGCCGGTGCCCAGGCCTGCCGGGTCTTGAAGGAGGCGGGGGTCAACGTGGTCCTCTGCAACTCCAACCCCGCCACCATCATGACGGACCAGGCCATGGCGGACGAGATCTACCTGGAGCCCCTGACGGTGGAGACCGTCAAGCGCATCATCAAGAAGGAGCGGCCAGACTCCATCCTGGCGGGCCTGGGCGGCCAGACGGGCCTGACCCTGGCCATGCAGCTGGACAAGGAGGGCTTCCTCCAGGAGCAGGGGGTCCGCCTGCTGGGCACCGACGCGGCGGCCATCTCCCGGGCGGAGGACCGGGAGCTCTTCAAGGAGGCCATGGCGGAGATCGGCCAGCCGGTGATCGCCTCCGACATCGCGGAGACGGTGGACCAGGCCCTGGCGGTGGCGGAGAAGATCGGCTACCCCGTCATCGTGCGGCCCGCCTTCACCCTGGGCGGCGCCGGCGGCGGCGCGGCCAGCAATCCGGAGGAGCTGAAGATCATCGCCGGCACCGGCCTGGACGCCTCGCCCATCACCCAGATCCTGGTGGAGAAGGCCATCTTCGGCTGGAAGGAGATCGAGTTCGAGACCATGCGGGACGGCGTGGGCAACGTCATCGCCGTCTGCTCCATGGAGAACCTGGACCCGGTGGGCGTCCACACCGGCGACTCCATCGTGGTGGCCCCTACCCAGACCCTGGCGGACAAGGAGTTCCAGATGCTCCGCAAGGCGTCTCTGGACATCATCACCCACCTGGGGATCGTGGGCGGCTGCAACGTGCAGCTGGCCCTGAACCCGGAGAGCTTCGAGTACGCGGTCATCGAGGTGAACCCCCGTGTCAGCCGCTCCTCGGCCCTGGCCTCCAAGGCCACCGGCTACCCCATCGCCAAGATCACCACCAAGATCGCCCTGGGCTACACCCTGGACGAGATCAAAAACGACATCACCGGCAAGACCTGCGCCTGCTTCGAGCCCACCCTGGACTACATCGTGGTGAAGATGCCCAAGTGGCCCTTTGACAAGTTCGCCGACGCCTCCCGGACCCTGGGCACCCAGATGAAGGCCACCGGCGAGGTCATGGCCATCGCCCCCAGCTTCGAGATGGCATTGATGAAGGCCGTCCGGGGTGCGGAGATCGGCATGGACACCCTGAACCGGAAAAAGGATCCCGGGGACGACGCCCCCATCCGGGAGCGGCTCCGCCGGGTGGACGACCACCGGCTCTTCACGGTGTTCGAGGCGCTGAAATCCGGCGTCACCGTGGAGGAGATCCACGAGATCACCAAGATCGACTGCTGGTTTTTAAACAAGCTGAAAAGGCTGGCAGAATTTGAGGCCTCCATCGCCGGCGGCCTGACGGAGGAGCAGTACCGGGAGGGCAAGCGGCTGGGCTACCCCGACGACGCCCTGCGCCGCCTCTCCGGCGGCGGGGCGCTGCCGGAGCACCGGGACGCGGTCTACAAGATGGTGGACACCTGCGGCGCGGAGTTCGACGCGGAGACGCCGTATTTCTACTCCACCTATGACCGCTTCTGCGAGTCCCGGGCCTTCCCCCGCAGCGGCAAGCCTGTCATCATGGTGCTGGGCTCCGGCCCCATCCGCATCGGCCAGGGCATCGAGTTCGACTACTCCTCCGTCCACTGCGTCTGGACGCTGAAGGAGCTGGGCTATGACGTGGTCATCGTCAACAACAATCCGGAGACCGTCTCCACTGACTACGACACCGCCGACCGGCTGTACTTCGAGCCCCTGTACCCGGAGGACGTCATGCACATCATCGCCGTGGAGAAGCCGGTGGGGGTGGTGGTGGCCTTCGGCGGCCAGACCGCCATCAAGCTGACGAAATTCCTGGACAGCCGCGGCATCCCCATCCTGGGTACCTCCGCCGAGTCCATCGACATGGCGGAGGACCGGGAGCGGTTCGACGCCCTGCTGGAGAGATTTCAGATCAAGCGGGCGGCCGGCCGGGGCGTGCTGGGTATGGAGGAGGCCCTGGCGGCGGCCAATGAGCTGGGCTATCCCGTGCTGCTGCGGCCCAGCTACGTCATCGGCGGCCAGAACATGGTCATCGCCCACAACGACGAGGAGGTCCGCCGGTACATGGAGATCATCCTCTCCGGCAAGATCGAGAACCCCGTCCTGGTGGACCAGTATCTCATGGGCAAGGAGCTGGAGGTGGACGTCATCTCCGACGGCACCGACGTGCTGATCCCCGGCGTCATGCAGCACATCGAGCGCACCGGCGTCCACTCCGGCGACTCCATCGCCGTGTACCCGCCCTTCTCCATCGGCGACAAGATGCTGAAGACCATTGTGGACTGCTCGGAAAAACTGGCCCTCAGCCTGAAGACCCGGGGCCTCATCAATATCCAGTACCTGATCTACCAGGGGGAGCTGTACGTCATCGAGGTGAACCCCCGGGCCAGCCGGACGGTGCCCTACATCTCCAAGGTCACCGGCGTGCCCATGGTGGACCTGGCCACCCGGGTCATGGTGGGCCAGCCCCTGAAGGCCCTGGGCTACGGCACCGGCCTGTACCGCCAGCCCCCCTATGTGGCGGTGAAGGTGCCCGTGTTCTCCTTTGAGAAGATCACCGACGCCAACGCGGCCCTGTCCCCGGAGATGAAGTCCACCGGCGAGGTGCTGGGCCTGGGCGCCAACATGCAGGAGGCCCTGTTCAAGGGCCTGGTCTCCGCCGGGTACAAGGTGGAGAAGAGCCAGCACGCGGGGGTCCTGATCTCCGTGAACCGCCGGGACCAGCCGGAGATCGTCAACATCGCCCGGAAGCTGGATGAGATGGGCTTCCGCCTCTACGCCACCGACGGCACCGCCCGGGAGATCGGCCGCCTGGGCACGGACGTGGAGGTGGTAGGCAAGCTGGGCCAGGACAACCGGGTGTTCCAGCTGCTGGAGGATGGCCAGATCGACTACGTCATCCTCACCGGCTCCACAGAGCCGGAGTACATCCGGGACTTCATCCACCTGAACCACCGGTGCGTCCAGCTGGGCATCCCCTGCCTGACCTCGCTGGACACGGCCGGCGCCCTGACGGATATCCTGGCCAGCCGGTACAACCAGGGGAACACGGAGCTCATCGACATCTGCCACCTGCGGACGGAGCGGCAGAAGCTGCCCTTCGCCAAGATGCAGACCTGCGGCAACGACTACATCTTCCTGGAGGACTTCGACGGCCAGATCACCTGCCCGGAGGCGCTGTGCGTCACCCTCTGCGACCGGCATTACGGCATCGGCGCCGACGGTATCATCCTGATGGAGCGGTCCCGAAAAGCGGATGCCCGGATGCGGATGTTCAACGCCGACGGATCCGAGGGCTCCATGGCCGGCAACGCCCTGCGGTGCATGGCCAAGTACCTCTATGACAACGGCATCGTCCGCAAAGAGGAGTTGACCATTGAGACGGACAAGGGCACCAAAACCGTCCGGGTGTACACCACCGACGGCAAGGTGACCTCCGCCTGTGTGGACATGGGCTACGCCACCCTGGATACCACGGCCCTCCATCTGAACATCCAAAAGCGGCATGTGGTGGATTACCCGGTGGAGATCGGCGGCGAGACCTGGAACATCACCTGCGTGGACATGGGCAACCCCCACTGCGTGGTGTTCTGCCCCCGGGTGGACGGCGTGGATGTGGCCCGCATCGGTCCCCAGTTTGAGCGAGCCGCCTACTTCCCGGACCGGATCAACACGGAGTTCATCCGGGTGGTGAATCCCAGCACCATCAAGATGCGTGTCTGGGAGCGGGGCAGCGGCGAGACCCTGGCCTGCGGCACCGGCGCCTGCGCGGCGGTGGTGGCCGCGGTGGCCACAGGGCAGTGCGAGCAGGGCCGGGACATCACCGTCCGGGTCCGGGGCGGCGACCTGGTGGTGAACTACACAGACGAAAAGGTCACCCTCACCGGCGACGCCAAGCTGGTCTACACCGGCACAGTGGAATATTGACCACGCGGGCAGCCCCGGCATCCCATACGGATGCCGGGGCTGTAAAATTTCTGTAAGGATTTGAAAAGCCTGCCGCTTTGGATTGACAGAGACCGCCGCAGCCGGTTAGAATGAAGAAAACCGGCTGCGGCCGCAGAGAGGAAAGGAGCACACCATGGAATATCAAATTCAGGGCGACACCCTGCCCGTCGTCATCTGCCAGCTGAACGCAGGCGAGGCCATGATCACCGAGCGGGGCAGCATGAGCTGGATGAGCCCCAATATGAAGATGGAAACCGGAACCAACGGCGGGCTGGGCAAGGCTCTGGGGCGGATGTTCTCCGGGGACTCCATCTTCCAGAACCGCTACACCGCCCAGGGCGGCCCCGGCATGATCGCCTTCGCCTCCAGCTTCCCCGGCAGCATCCGGGCCTTCAACATCGCCCCGGGACGGGAGCTGATCGTTCAGAAGAGCGGCTTCCTGGCCAGCGAGGAGACGGTGCGGCTGTCTGTGTTTTTCCAGAAAAAGCTGGGGGCCGGATTTTTCGGCGGAGAGGGCTTCATCATGCAGAAGCTCTCCGGCAGCGGCGTGGCCTTTGCGGAATTTGACGGGCATGTGGTGGAGTATGACCTGGCACCCGGCCAGTCCATCGTGGTGGACACAGGATATCTGGCGGCCATGGAGGCCACCTGCTCCATGGAGATCCAGACGGTGCCCGGGGTGAAGAATATGGTATTCGGCGGCGAGGGCATCTTCAACACAGTGGTCACCGGCCCGGGCCGCATTTATCTCCAGACCATGCCCATCTCCCAGGTGGCCGGCGTCCTGCGCCCCTTCATGCCTGCGGCGAAGTGAACAGCCTGCCGCCTTACATCATGAAAAAACCGGACCGCCCGTCAGGGCGGCCCGGTTTTTTGCCATGGGGGAAGGGCCTGCCTGCCGACCCTGATGGCGGTCCGGGCGGCGGCGTGTATGGCACCGTTCCTCTTGACTGCTGACTGGTTTGGGCTCTGCTGCTCGAGACTGCCGTTCCGGGTCTTACGCCCACGAATCCAAGCGGCCCAATGAGAAAAACCGTTGCCGCAGTCAATGAAAAGAAGATCTTGGCTGCAGGAATACAGGCGAGGGACAATGCCCGTACGCCAAATGGTGATTCCTCCTGTCAATTGCTTTTTTGGGGTCGATTTGGATAGCCTCCCGGATCAATTTTTGCTTTCTCAATTCAAACATCCCCTCATGGCCGTCTCCGATAAAGCCTTCGGAGGCACCTGGCAACGGGGGTTTTTCATGGAAGTATTCCATCCGGGTCAGAGGATGGGCCGGGGAGAGAAACAGCAGGGATTTATTCAAATTAATGATGATGCTATAGAATACATCTATCAAAGACAAATCCCGGGCAATCAAATTGTGCAGATTCACAGATAGCCGCCATCCAAAACATACTGCCGGAACTGACGGACTGCCGGCGGCAGATAAAACCTGTCGTTGCTGACCAGGTAAAAATTCCGCTCCCATACAGGGCGGCTGATTTGGAGGATCTTCACGTCCAGCCGCAGCAGCAACTCCATATAGGGGACCACGGAGATGCCGAACCCCTGGGACACCAGGCCGGCAATCACCTGGTCCTCTTCTGTTTCGTACGCGATCTGCGGGGAGCCGCCGATCTGGGCGAACAGGCCGTCCACCACGTCCCGCATCCCGGAACCCTTGGAGAAATAGATCTGCGGATAGGAAAGCGTATCCGCCAGATCCACCGTGTGCAGGCTGGCCAGGGGATGGGATCTGGGCACGATCAGGACCAGGTCCTGCCGGCTCACCGGGACGGCCGTCAGCCGGAGCTCCGCCGGAGGCTGGGAGCAGAATACCAGGTCGAAGCGGTTTTCCAGCAACCCCTCCAGAAGCTGCTGCGTAACGCCGGTATTGAATGTAAAGCGGATGTCTTTATCTGGGTTTGCCGTCAGAAAGCGGGCGGCCAGACTCGGCACAAACTCTACACCCAGTGTACGAAGCAGCCCCAGACGGATCAAACCTTCGCCGCGGGCCACGCGCTGCAGGGCATCCACACCCTCATCCAATGTTGTCAAGGTTTGCTGTACGCAGGTGAGAAACTGTTCTCCATAGCGTGTCAACGCTGTGGCCCGTCCAGTCCGTTCAAACAGCGGGACGCCCAGCTCCGTTTCCAGCTGGGTAATCGCATGGCTCAGACTGGGCTGCGTGATACACAGCCGCTCTGCTGCCCGGGTAAAATGCTGCGTGTGCGCCAGCTCCACGAAATAGCGAAGCTGCGGTAGATTCATAAAAAATCCCCCCTTTGGTTTCCCCAATGATATACCACAAATCATAGAAAAAATCTATCAGATCATGTGAAATAATTGATTTGTTAATTTTTCGTCATTGTTGTAAAGTGGGCACATCCAAACTGCCGCAGAGAGAAACCGCCGCCAAGTAAAAAAGATTCCCGATCATTCTAACAAAATGCCGCATATAGCGCACGGCGGAAAAGGGAGGACATCATTTTGCAGATTTCAGGAACCACGACCATGCTGGGGCTCATCGGCACGCCGGTGGAGCACTCCAAGTCCCCGGCCATGTACAACCTTTGCTTTCAGGAGTTCGGCCTGGACTGGGCCTATCTGGCCTTTGACGTCCCGGCGGAGCGGGCCGGGGAGGCGGTGGCCGCCATCCGCACGCTGCACATGCGGGGCGCCAACGTCACCATGCCCTGCAAGAACGCCGTCATCCCGTTTTTGG